>NZ_JBJERV010000024.1:0-15382 GCF_051882455.1 Huintestinicola sp.
CAGCGGCGGTACAGCCTTTCCCTGCGGCATATGCAGACAGTTTCTCTATGAATTTGCCGAGGACGATTTCCGCGTGATATTAAAGGACGATAAGGGAGAGCTTGCTGTATTTTCCCTTGAGGAGCTTATTCCCCATGGATTCAGACTGAACGAATAGCCGAAGCGGCAAGCTGCAGAAAACCGAACTGCCCCGAAATGCAAAACGGGCAGTTCATTTTTTGTATTTTTGGAAAATTTCAAAAAAATTTCGTCAATCTATTGACAAATGGAAAATGATGTGATATAATTCATATTAAACAGATAGGAAATATCTAATTTAATGATTTTTACAAACAGAAAGGCGGATACATATGAAGGTTTACAAGAAGATCACCGACCTTATCGGTCACACCCCTCTGCTGGAGCTTGAGAATATCGAGAAAGCCGAGGGACTTGAGGCAAAGATATACGCAAAGCTTGAGTATTTCAATCCCGCAGGCAGCGTAAAGGACAGGATCGCCAAGGCTATGCTTGAGGACGCAGAGGCAAAGGGCGTGTTAAAGCCCGGCAGCACCATTATCGAGCCTACCAGCGGCAATACGGGAATAGGTCTTGCCTCCGCAGCGGCTGCAAAGGGCTACAAGCTTATCATTGCAATGCCCGAGACAATGAGCGTGGAGCGCAGAAAGCTCATGAAGGCATACGGTGCGGAGCTTGTTCTCACCGAGGGTGCAAAGGGCATGAAGGGCGCTATTGCCAAGGCTGAGGAGCTTGCAAAGGAAATTCCCGGCAGCTTTATCCCCTCACAGTTCTCGAATCCCGCAAATCCTGCCGCTCATGAGAAGTCCACAGGCGTTGAGATATGGGAGGATACCGACGGAACGGTGGATATTTTCGTTGCGGGCGTCGGCACAGGCGGTACCATCACAGGCACAGGAAAATATCTGAAATCTCAGAAGCCCGATGTTAAGATAGTTGCCGTTGAGCCTGCCACATCTCCCGTGCTTTCGGGCGGAAACCCCGGACCTCATAAGATACAGGGGATCGGTGCGGGCTTTGTTCCCGATACCCTTGACACCAAGATATACGATGAGATAATCCCCGTTGAAAACGATGACGCATTCGACACGGGCAGGAAAATTGCCAAGTCCGAGGGCGTTCTTGTGGGTATATCCTCGGGAGCGGCGCTTTATGCGGCAATTGAGCTTGCTAAGCGCCCCGAAAACAAGGGCAAGACCATTGTTGTTCTTCTCCCCGACACAGGTGAGAGATATCTTTCCACTGCAATGTTCTCCGAATAATGGATAAAAATCTCACCGCACTGTCAGACGCTTTCGGCGTCGGCTGTGCGGTGATTTTTTTATTATATTATATTTGTCTGCGGTATTCGGTGGGCGTTTTTCCCGTTCTGCTTTTGAACTGCCTCATAAAATTATATTCGGTGGCATAGCCGCATTTTGCGGCTATTTCCGCAACGGTAAGCTCGGTGGATGAAAGCAGTCTTTTTGCCCGTTCAAGTCTGCCGTTTATTACGTCGTTTATCACGCTGACTCCGAACATCTTCTTATATAAATGCTGAAAGCCCGAGCGGCTCATATTTACTGACGCCGCCATCTCGTCTATGCTCAAAGCTTTTTCGGGGTCGGTGTGCAGAGCGGTTCTCAGCTGCGTCATACGGTGATTCTTTTCTATGAACATTTTTGAGGATATATGCGCTCCCGAACGGATAAGCCTGCTTACCGACAGCAGCAGTATCTCGGTGTAATGCTCCTCTATCTCAAGATGAAATGGCTCGGCGCAGTAATGCTCAAAGGCAAGAATATGGACGATATGGGAGACTGATTCGGTATCGCCCAGATATACAGGCTCATTTATGGGTATTCCCAGCTCATCGAAACGGCGCACCGTTTCCTCATCTGCGCTGAAATATATCCAGTCATCGGTATATCTGTCCCCCGCCGCGCAGTATCTGCAGGGTGCGTCGGGGGATATTATCACGAAGGAATTTTCCCTGACGGTATAGCTTTTTCCGTTCACCTCAAACTGTGCGGGGGTCTTGACTATGAGCATGAGCCAGCAGCCCGGACCGTTGGGTCTGTTCATAACAAAATCCGAATCGTGGCTGTAATTGTATCCGATAGTCCCGAGCTTCATTCATATCACTCCGAAATAAAATTTTGTTCCGAAATAATTATACCACAGACCCGCTTTTGATTCAACTATTTCATAAAAACAAATTCTATAAGCTCAAAAAGGCTCCTGTCTTTGAAATATTCGCCCGTCCAGCCGCTGTAATCCGTTGATATCTTAAAATATACCGCCCGTCTGCCCGTTACGGCTTTTACAGCGGTCTTGACTATTCCGCCGTCCTGCCCGATACGGCATACCCCTATTTCCTCATCATCTGCAAAAATATGCATCTTACAGTCACAGCCCATGCCTTTTGTCTTTGCGGCAAATTCCATGGTCCTGCTTGAATAGTCCTCGCCGAAATCAAAATATTTATACCCGATAACATCGCCGTCCCGAATATTTATTACTGCCCTGTCAAACGCATTTTTCTCGGTTATGAACGCTTTTCCTTTAAGCACGCAGGCAATGTCCGCAGGGGTTATCTCATAGGGGTCAAGGCTGTCCTCAAAGCCGAGTGAGGTCATTTCCACAGGGGGAATGGTGCCGTCGGGGAGTATCTCTATCTTCTCGACACAGCCACGTCTTGACATAATAGTGCCGTTTGTCATGCGGTGATAGAAAATATACCACTGCCCGTTTATGCATACCACAGAGCCGTGGTTGTTTCCGCCGGGATAATCCACTCCGTTGTCTACGATATATCCCCGATAGGTGAAGGGCCCCGTGGGACTGTCGGAGGTCGCATAGGCAAGGCGGCTGCCCCGCTTGGGTGAATATATCATATAATAGGTGCCGTTTATTTTCCGCGGCGAGCAGGCTTCATAGAAAAGGGATTCCTCCTCGGCAAAGCCGCCTTCCTCTGTTTCGGTGCAGGGGATAAAATGCTCGATACAGCTGCCGTCGATGATCTCGTACATATTTTCGCTGTTCACTTCCGCAAGGAAGGAGCGCTCAAAGCCGCAGTAGATATATGTTCTGCCGTCGTCGTCCACGAGCACGCCCGGGTCTATGAACCAGCCGTTGCAGCAGACTTCCTCGGGAATGGTATATTTATATTTGGATAAAAGCCTGAACGGTCCCTCGGGTCTGTCGCTGACTGCTACGCACCCCCTTGCATTTACGATATATGCATAAAGATAGTATTTCCCGTCGATCCCCTGCACAACGTCGGGGGCGAACAGAAGAGTATTATCTCCGTTCCAGTCTATGTCTGAGGGGTGGTCCCTGTCTGCCTTCGTATGAAAAATATCACCGTGGCACACCCATTTCGTAAGGTCGGTCAGGGGGGCGCTCCAGCATTTTAATACGAAATCGCAGAAGTTATCCGAGCCTGCCTTGTCATGGGAGCCGTATACATATATCCTGTCTCCGAATACTCTTGGCTCGCCGTCGGGGATGTATTCCCAGCGGGGAAGATATGGATTCATAGCTTTTACCGTCCTTTCTTTTTTTATAATTATATTCCTTTCTGCTTCTGTAATCAATAGCCTATGCAGTCGGATATACTGACCTTTTGTGCATTTGTGCCTCAATGCATGATGACCTGTTCTGCTGATCTGCGATATCATTGATGTATAACAGGATATAACGAAAAGGGGCTTTGCGGCGTGAACTGCAGAACCCCTTTTATATGCTCCGACATTGAAAATGCGGTAAAGCTCAGCGATGCAGACAGGAGCTGAGACGTAATATCGGAATAAATATCATGCAAAGTGATATGATTTTAAGAAAGCTGTCACTTTTTAAGTGTAAATTTTCCGGTGAGCCGTTTCATTGTGTTTGCCTGCCCTGCAAGCTCTTCGGCTGCGGCGGCGCTTTGCTCGGAAGCCGCAGAGTTGTTGCGGGTCACTTCGGAAAGCTGTTCCACACCGACAGTCACCTGATTTACCGCTTCGGACTGCCTGCGGGAATTTCCTGCTATATCGTCAATGGCTGTGATGATATCGCTGATGTTTTTCACAACGGTGCTGAGAGATTCGGCTGTCCTGTTTGCGATCTGCGAGCCGTTTTCCACCGCTTCCATTGTTTTGCTGATGAGTGCGGAGGTGTTCTGAGAAGCCTCGGCGGACTTGGAGGCGAGGTTCCTTACTTCATCTGCCACCACGGCAAAGCCCTTGCCTGCTTCGCCTGCCCTTGCGGCTTCGACAGCGGCATTCAGCGCCAGGATATTGGTCTGGAAGGCTATGTCCTCGATGGTCTTGATTATTTCGCTTATCTGATCGGCATTGTCGCTGATATCCCTCATTGCGTCCAGCATATGGTTCATACGCTCGTTGCTGAGGTTCGCCTCGCTGCCGATGGTATTCATGCTTTCGCTTACCTGCTCTGCCTGCGCTGCATTGGTCTTTATCTGACCTGACATCTCGTTTATGGTTGCCACGAGCTGTTCAATGGAGTCTGCCTGCTCGGTGGAGCCTGAAGCCAGAGACTGCGCTCCTCCCGAAACCTGATCTGCTCCGTTTGCCACCTGGTCTGCCGCACGGTCTATCTCTACTAAGGTGCCGTTGAGGGAGGCGGTGATGTTTTCAAGTGCGTATTTCAGCTTTTCAAACTCGCCCTTGTAATCCATTTTCAGGCTGATGTTCAGATTGCCCGAGGCTATTCGGTTCAGCACATCGGACAGCTCGGTGATATATCCCGAATAGTTTCTGAGCTGATCGGTGGTCTGTTTCAGGCTGTTTGCCAGAACGCCGATGTCATCCTTTGAGGCTGCATTGACCGTAACGTCCAGCTCGCCTGCTGCGACCTTCCGGGCAGCATGATTAAGCTCACGAAGCGAACGGGTCATTCTGACAGTTACGATAATGGAAACGGCTGCTGTGACTGCCGCCACTACTATTACTGCCGCAAGCATTACCATTACCATATGGACGGACTGCTGAGAAAGCTCTGAGGCTTCAACTGTGAATATCAGCTTCATGCCGTTGTCAAGAGTGCTGAAAACCACATTCCTGCTTGTTCCGCTGATACTGCAGGTAATGGGTGACTCGCTTGCTTCTTCCGACAGGGAATCCGAAAGCGCTTGGGATGAGCAGTATTCTTCAATGCTTGTGCCAAAGGTCATATCCCTGCCGTACATTACGCTGTTGGCGCTGTCCACGATGATGGGCAGTCCCGTTTCGTATGCATCGGAGCCTTCTGCGATGTTCTGCACCATTGTGAAATCTATATCCATTCCGATGATGCCTACATTCACGCCGTCATGAAACAGCGGCACCACATAGGATATCATATATATTCCCACATTTTCGTTAAGATAGGGATTCATCCAGGTGGGCTTTCCGTTGTTGACAGGGGTGTAGTACCAGCCTACATGGGCAAGATCGGTCTTGTCAAAGGTGCTGAAATCGGTGGGTGTGACGCTCTGAAACTCTTCGGCGGTGCTGTTTCTTGTAAAAAACAAGCCTGAGGTTGGATCGGTGAAATCGGGATTATATCTTATGTAGGCACATATGGCTCCGTCGGTATTTCCCGCTGAGCTTAAAAGTATCGGCTCGATCTCTTTTGTGTATTCGGTCACATAATTGCTGTCGGTCCTGAAGGCATTAAAATCATCGAGACCGTTTATTGCCACTTCGGCAAGCGTATCCACAGACTGCTCTATCTTGCTCAGATATGCGTTTATATCGGAGCAGATGCTGTTTTCTGCTGTTATCATGATCTTTCGCGAATCTTCGCTGAATGCTTCATTCGCACTCAGATTTCCAAGTGTGCCGACGGCTATTGAAGCGATTGTGGTACAAGCCGCTGCCATAATGCTGATCTTCTGGGTGATTGTCATATTTTTATCTCCTGATTCTGTTATTTTCGCCGTCTCGGCTTTCAAATGTATTATAGCATTTACTCCGGCAAAAGTCAATGCCGCAGAGCCGGCTTTCGATGATTTTTCTTTTGTCTGCTTTCGGGCAAAAAAATAAACCGCTTAACCTGCGTTAAACGGTTTACATACTTTGGTTGCGGAGGCTGGATTTGAACCAACGACCTTCGGGTTATGAGCCCGACGAGCTACCGAGCTGCTCCACTCCGCGATGTTATCCTTGGCACTCATTTTCAGAGTGCTTATTTATTATATCACATTGAAAAGGGTTTGTCAAGCTTTTTTTTAAAAAATTTTTTCAAGTCCAAAAAAAGCGGCGGTATTTTTATTTCAAACGGCTTGCCTGCGTGATTATCAGGGTGTTGTAAATTTAAGGGAAAAGGCAAAGATTAAAATAAGATTAAATTACGCGAAATACCTTGACAGGCGAGGTACTATGTGTTATCATATATAACAGAACAGTTCGGATATCAAAGCTTCGGGGAAAGGGTGATAACAAATGTCAATAGCATCAGACCTCATACGAGGGCATACGGACACCATTATCCTGTCCCTGCTGTCGGTGAGCGACAGCTACGGCTATAAGATAAACAAGGATATTTTAGAGCTTACGGGAAACCGTTTTGAGTTCAAGGAAGCCACCCTCTACAGTGCATTCAGGCGGCTGGAGCAGTCGGGGCTTATCGCCTCCTACTGGGGGGACGAAAATTCGGGCGCAAGGCGTAAATACTACACCATTACCGATTCCGGGCGCAGACAGTACAGCGATAATCTGGCAGAATGGGACAAGACCAAAGCTATTGTGGACAAGCTTCTTTATGCTGCTCAGAACGCAGATAAAGCCGATAACGGCGGCGGAAAAATATAAAGATATATCAAGGGAAAGGTTGGTAATAGAAATGAAATCAGCAATAAGGGCATATGTGGACAATCTGTTCAAGGACGCTCCTCATGAAAAAGCGGTCACGGAGCTCAGGGAGGAGATACTCTCAAATCTCGAGGCGCGATACGACGACTGCATAAACGCGGGTATGACCCCTCAGCGTGCATATGCGGCGGTAATAGGAACTATGGGCGATGTAAGCGGGCTTATCGAACAGGTGAGCGGCTCGGGCTTTCACGAGGAAGGACTTTTCGAGAAGACCTCTCCCAAAAGCAGGCTTATGAAAAAATACGCCTATGTTTTCAAGGAGAGCAACATCAAGGCGATAAAAAATGCCGCCATAGCCGTAATGTGGCTGCTTATCGTAGTGCTTTACTTTCTGATAAATTACAATAATGACTGCTGGGATTATTCCTGGCTCATATTCATAGTGGGTGCGGCGCTGACGGTGGGCTTTAATATGGTAGGAAATGTTATCCGCATAAGCCGCAATGACGATACAGAAAGCAGGATAAAGCTTCTCAAAAAAATAAGAGGCGGCACTTCTGCCATAATGTGGCTGGCTATCGTGTTTTTCTACTTTGCCATCAGCTTTAATTCTTACGAATGGGATATTTCATGGCTCATATTCATTCTGGGCGCGGCGGCTCAGATAGTTGTAAACACCATATTCAAGGTTCTTATCAGCCGCTTTACACCGTAAAATACTATTATTAAAAAGGAAAAATTAAAATGAGTTTACCCATAAAGGAATTTACAGACGGATATGCCGAAAAAGAGACTATTCGTGCGCATATGCCGGGTCACAAGGGAAAAGGTGAACCTTTTAACGCCCTTGACATCACCGAAATAAAGGGCGCGGACAGCCTTTTTGAAGCAAGTGGCATAATTGCGGAAAGCGAGAGAAAGGCTTCTGAAATATTCGGCTCATATAAAACGCTTTACAGCGCAGGCGGCTCAACGCTTTGCATTTACACAATGCTTGCCATGTGCCTTTTGGGCAGTCCCTCAAGGAAGATAGTTGCCGCAAGAAACTGCCACAGAGCATTCTTAAATGCCTGCATTATGCTTGACGCAGAGGTGGAATGGGTCTATCCCCGATACGAAAGCTCCATCGT
The DNA here is from genome assembly GCF_051882455.1 of Huintestinicola sp. Taxonomy (NCBI): domain Bacteria; kingdom Bacillati; phylum Bacillota; class Clostridia; order Eubacteriales; family Oscillospiraceae; genus Huintestinicola; species Huintestinicola sp. Next base: position 7,931 of record NZ_JBJERV010000024.1, read on the forward strand.
TTCGGGAGAGATAACGGCGGAAATGATAGAAGCCGCCATAGCAAAGGCGGGAGACCCTGTCTGCGTTTACATAACCACCCCCGATTACTTGGGCAGGCTCACTCCTCTTGATGATATTGCCCGTGTGTGCAGAGAGCATAACTGCCGTCTTTTGGTGGACAATGCCCACGGAGCATATTTACGCTTTATATCCGAAAACGGCACACCTCTCCACCCCTTGTATCACGGGGCGGACATATGCTGCGACTCTGCCCACAAAACGCTCCCTGTGCTTACGGGGGGCGCATACCTGCATATAAACGACCCGACCTTGGAAAAATATGAGGGCTATGCAAAGGAAATAATGTCCATGTTCGGCTCCTCAAGCCCCTCCTATCTCATTCTCCGTTCCCTGGATATGTGCAATGAGTTTATGGAGAGCGAGGCAGAAGAGTATTTTGCAAAGATGAAAAAGGCATCGGAAAATGTCAGGAGCTTTCTGTCTCCCTACTGGCACATAGAGGAGGGGGAGTGCGGCAAGCTGACCGTTCTTGCCCCGCAATCGGGATATTCGGGATATGACCTGGCAGAGGTGCTGAGAGGGTGGGATATCGAGTGCGAATATGCAGACAATACCCACGTGGTCCTTATGCTCACAGGGCTTGACGTTTACGAGATAAACGCCATCGGCAGGGCATTCTCGTCTATCCCGCAGCCGAGGATAAGGGTGCCGCTCCCCGACTTTTCGGGTCTTGCTCCCCTTGAGAAGGCTATGAGCATAAGAGAGGCGGCAATGTGTCCCCGTGAATATGTTCCCGTTGAAGATGCGGCAGGAAGGATCTGCTCCTCAGCGGTGTCCTGCTGCCCTCCCGGAATTGCCGCGGTGACAGGCGGAGAAATTTTTTCGGAGGAAATTATAAATATTTTGAAAAACTATAGCATTTTTCACGTAAATGTGGTAAAATAAAATTGCGGTAATGTGTGCCGCATTATTATCACATTTTAAGGATATGATATTATGAAGCTGATATATGCCGTTATCAACAACGACGACAGCCACGCTGTTTCCACCGAGCTTACCAAAAAGGGCTTTTCCGCAACAAAGCTTGCCTCCACAGGCGGCTTTCTTATGGCGGGAAACACCACCTTTATGATATGCGTGGAGGAGCAGAGAGTGGACGAGGCTATCGAAGTTATAAGAGAATGTTCCCGCAAGAGAAAGCAGTTCATTCCCTCGGCGGCTTCCGGAAGGTCGGACACCACAGGCTCCTTCCCCATCGAAGTTACCGTAGGCGGCGCAACGGTATTCGTTACGGATATCGAGCGTTTTGAAAAGCTGTGATGAAGCTTTATTCCAAGGAAAACGCCCTGCGCCCCATTGAGGCTATGAGCAGGTCGGGTAGATTTGTCCATTCCTACATACTCACAGGGGAAAAGGGCGTGGGAAAAAAGACCTTTGCGCGGTATATCGCAATGCAGCTGCTGTGCGAAAACCATAATGCCTGCGGCGAATGCAGGCAGTGCAGCAGAGTTCTGCGAGGGCAGCACCCGGATTTTATTGAGGTCATGCGGGAAAACGGAAAGGTGAATTACTCCGTTGACGATATCCGCGAAAAGGTGGTCGCCGACAGCTATATCTCACCCAATGACTGCGAGCGGAAGGTGTATCTGCTCACCGACTGCGAGGGCTGGCAGGACTCCTGTCAGGACGCACTGCTGAAAATCACCGAGGACCCTCCCGACGCCGCATATTTCATATTTACCTCGGCAAATAAAAGCAGCTTTCTTCCCACTCTTATCTCACGCTCCATGACCATAGAGCTTCACGAGGCGGACAGGGAGAGCTGCAAGGAGGCACTTCGGGACACAGGGAAATACTCCGAGGAGGATATCGAAAGGGCAGCAGGCTCCTTCGGCGGCAACATCGGACAGTGCATTGATTTCCTTGAGGGAGACGCAAACCTTATCAAGTCTGCGGAAGCGGTGAAAAAGGCTATGGAAGCCATCGTTTCCAGAGACGAATACGGTCTTGCGGTCATTCTCGGGGGCATATCCTCAAAAAGAGAGGAAATGCGGTGTACTCTTGAAATGCTTGCCCGCTCCATACGGGACGGGGCTGTTCTCAGAAACGGAAACAATGAGACTGTAAGCTGCACCGAAGTCTCCTCAAGAAAGCTGGCAGAGCGTTTTTCAACGGGACGGATACTGGCAATGTACGACGCTGTCTGCGAAGCCTCCTACAGATGCACCAGAAACTGCAACGCCCAGGGTGCTGCGGCTGTTCTGGCAGGAAAGCTGTGCAGATGATTTTTTGAAAGGGAAAATGTAAATATAATGACTGAAATAATCGGAGTTAGATTTAAGGAATCGGGGAAGATGTATTACTTCTCCCCCAACGGCGCAAAGCTTGAGGCAGGCGACAAGGTCATTGTTGAAACTGCCCGGGGCGTGGAATGCGGCAATGTGGTGATGGGCTGCCGAATGGTGGAGGAGGATAAGATAGTCTCTCCCCTCAAGCCAATAATACGCCCCGCCACCGAAAGAGATCTTAAAATAGTGGAGCAGAATAAGGCAAAGGAAGCAAATGCCGCACGTATCTGCCAGGAAAAGATAGCCGCTCACAAGCTTGATATGAAGCTGGTGGACGTGGAATGTACCTTTGACAACAACAAGCTTCTTTTCTATTTCACAGCGGAAAACCGCGTGGATTTCAGAGAGCTTGTAAAGGACCTGGCGGCGGTTTTCCGCACGAGGATAGAGCTCAGACAAATAGGCGTGAGAGACGAGGCGAAAATGCTGGGCGGTCTGGGAGTATGCGGCAGACCCTTCTGCTGCAAGACGTTTTTAGGCGAGTTCCAGCCCGTTTCCATCAAAATGGCAAAGGAGCAGGGCTTGTCCCTTAATCCCACCAAAATTTCGGGCACCTGCGGCAGGCTTATGTGCTGTCTGAAATACGAGCAGGATTTCTACGAGGAAGCCTTCAAGACCACTCCCAAGGTGGGGGCATATGTAAAGGCTCCCGAGTTCAAGGGCTATGTGGAGGAGGTAAATCTCCTGACGGGAATGCTCAAAGTAAAGCCTGAAAAATCCGACGACCCTGCGGTGATACTCAGCAAGGACGAGGTCACTGTCATCAAGGACGGAAGGATACGTATGGACAAAGACGAAATGCGAGCTTTAAAACAGCTTGAAGATAAATAACCAGAACTTTTTTGGAGGTAATCATTATGAACAGAACAAACAAAGGTCTTACTATTGCAAGAGAGATAATCCTTATCGTAACATTCTGCCTTACAATTGCGAATGTGGTGCTGATGATCGTTCAGCTCGCACTGGGCAGCAAGGAAGCAAAGCGCTGCTTTGATATCAACGACAGAGATGAGCTCCCTTTCTGAGATCATAACATATTTTAAAGGAGTATTTATATCATTATGGCTGAAACAGTTGTTGTTAACGGCAAAAAAACAGGCAAGATAGTAGGCGGAGTTATTGCTGCTGCCGCCGTTCTTATTGTGGCGCTCAATTCCTTTACGTCCGTGGAAGCGGGTCATTCGGGAGTTGTGCTCACCTTCGGAAAGGTCTCCGAAGCGGTTTTATCCGAGGGACTTCACGTTAAAATACCTTTTATCCAGCAGATCATCCAGATAGACAACCGAGTATTAAAGGCAGAGGTGGACTGCTCCTCGGCTTCAAAGGACCTGCAGACGGTGTCCAGCACCATTGCCCTCAACTACAGGGTGAGAAACGAGGCTTCCGCCAAGATATACAAGGAAGTGGGTCTTTCCTACGAAAATGTTATCATCAATCCTGCGATACAGGAATGTGTAAAGGCGGTTACCGCAAAGTACACCGCCGAGCAGCTCATCACCGAGAGACAGATAATCAGCGACCAGATGAAGGAGCTTCTGAACGAAAAGATCAGCAGCTACGGTCTTGAGCTTGAGATATTCAACATCATCTCCTTTGAGTTCACCGCCGAGTACAATGCGGCTATCGAAGCCAAGCAGACCGCTCAGCAGAATGCTCTCAAGGCGGAGCAGGATCTCCAGAGAATTAAGGTAGAGGCGGAGCAGACCGTTGCCCAGGCAGAGGCTGAGGCTGAGGCATACCGTCTGAAATCCGAGCAGATAACTCCCCAGATGATAGCAATGGAGTACATAGACAAGTGGGACGGCAAGCTCCCTGCGGTGGCAGGCGGCGACAGCAGCTCGATGCTTATCGACATTTCCGAGATAATTAAGGAAATGGAAACAAAGAGCAGTTCTTCAAATACAGCTGCACCCGCTCCTGCGGTATCCGCTCCCGTTTCACAGCAGGTTAATACTCCCGAGGACGAAGAGTCTGAGGAATAAGAAATAATAAGATCCTCTGCTTTTTCAAAGCGGAGGATTTTTTCTGAGAACTTGAGAGAGGTGAAAATTTTTGATAAAAAATGTGATATTTGACATCGGAATGGTGCTCATAACCTTCAACTGGGACCAATACGTCCACAGGCTTTTTAACGACGAGGAAACCGAACAGGCGGTAACGGCTGCCACCTGGCATAATCCGACGATATGGAACGAGCTTGACAAGGGCGTTCTCAGCGCAGAGGAGGTATGCAGGCTTTTCGAGCAGTCGGGCAAGGGCTATGAAAAGCAGGTGCGTCTTGCCTTTGAGCGAATGGGGGAATGTCCCGAGCAGCAGCCATATGCCATTCCATGGATAGAGGAGCTGAAAGCAAAGGGTCTTAACGTCTACTATCTGTCAAACTATTCCTACTACCTTATGGACGTGTGCCCCGAAGCGCTGTCTTTTACAAAGCATATGGACGGGGGCGTGTTCTCCTGCGAGGAGAAGCTCACAAAGCCCGACCCGGAAATTTACCGCAGGCTGTGTAAAAAATACGGTCTTATCCCATCGGAATGTCTGTTTATTGACGATCTGGCGGCGAATGTGGCAGGCGCTCAGAGCGTGGGGCTGAATGCTGTGCAGTTTGAAAGCTATGAGAAAAATTATCCCGAAATTATGCGTTTTATTGATGAAATATAAAAATAACGGCTTGTATCAGCGCGATACAAGCCGTTATTAACATCATGATATCATTTAAGTATCTCTATCTCGCCGAATATGAGAACTCTTTTTCCGCTGCCGAGAATGGCAAGGATAAGATTTTGGAGATAGTAAAATCCTGCTGCTATGCCAAGCACCACGCCTGCAACGCCTGTGATAATGCCGCCGATAACGGGGATAAAGCCCACAAGACCGATCACCTTTGAGGCAAGACCCAGGAGAGCCATTATGATAAACGTGATAAGAGACTGATTTGCTCTGAACATACAGTAAGGCGAATATTTCTTATCCTTCATCACAAGAGGGAGAAAGAACAGAAACGGCAGCGCAGCCATAAGCGCACCCAGAGCTAAGTTTTCACTTTTGTCGCTTGAGCTGAAAACTTCTTCGCTTTTCATAAACAGTCCGCCTTTCGATATAGCTTACTTTACAACTCTTACTCTGATAACATTCTCAACTGCTGAGAGCTTTGAAACGATGTCATCGGTGATATCGCCGATGGCGTCTATCAGAGTGCAGGCATAATTCTTCTTGGAGGGGCTCATCATATTCTCGATGTTGATGGAAGCGTTGCCCAGAACTGCGGTTATCTCGGAGATAACTGCGGGAACGTTTCTGTGGAGGACCATTATCTTTGTTCCAACGGCGTTCATCTCGGCGTTGGGGAAGTTAACGGAGTTTCTGATGTTGCCGTTCTCGATGAAGTCAATAAGCTCGTTTGCAGCCATAACAGCGCAGTTATCCTCTGACTCGGGTGTGGAAGCGCCCAGGTGAGGTACGCATATAGCATTCTTAACGCCGATCATCTCGTCGGAGGGGAAGTCAACGATGTAGGAAGCCACCTTGCCGCTTTCAAGTGCGGAAATGATAGCGTCGGAGTCGACCAGCTCGCCTCTTGCAAAGTTAAGTATCCTTACGCCGTCCTTCATCATAGCGATGGTCTCGCTGTTGATGGTGCCCTTTGTCTCAGGGTTGTAGGGAACGTGAATGGTGATGTAATCGGAAGCGGCATAAAGCTCCTTGATATCGGAAACTATCTTTATGCCGGGATTCATGGAAAGAGCCGCCTTAACGGAAAGGTAAGGGTCATAGCCGATGACCTTCATTCCCAGAGACATTGCCGCATTGCCCACCAGAACGCCGATAGCGCCCATTCCGATGATACCGAGGGTCTTGCCGCTTATCTCGGGGCCTGCAAAGTTTGACTTGCCCTTTTCCACCATCTTGCCTACCTCTGCGCCGTTGCCCTTGAGGGAAGATGCCCAGCTTATTGCGTCGGTTATCTTTCTCGAGCTCATAAGGAGACCTGCGATAACAAGCTCCTTAACAGCGTTTGCGTTTGCGCCGGGGGTGTTGAATACAACGATACCCTCTTCTGCGCAGCGGTCAACGGGAATGTTGTTTACACCTGCGCCTGCTCTTGCGATAGCGAGGAGATTATCGGAAAACTCCATATCGTGCATAGCAGCGGAGCGCACCATTATTGCGTCAGGAGCGGAAACGCTGTCGGAAACGTTATATTTTGCCTTGTCGAAAATATCGGTTCCGCAGGCAGCGATTTTATTTAAAGTAAGAACGTTGATCATTGCAGTCTATCCTTTCGTGACAAGTAATGTTATCAGGAATTTTCCTCTTCAAATTTCTTCATAAATGCAACAAGCTTCTCGCAGCCCTCTATAGGCATTGCATTGTAAACGGAAGCTCTCATGCCGCCGACGCTTCTGTGACCCTTGAGGTTTATGAAGCCTGCCTTCTTAGCCTCGGAAACGAACTTAGCGTCAAGCTCCTCGTTGCCCGTAACAAAGGGGATATTCATAAGAGAACGGTCCTTACCCTGAACGGTAGCCTTGAACAGCTTGGAATTATCAAGGAAATCATAGATTATAGCGGCTTTCTTCTCATTGTGAGCCTTCATAGCCTCAAGTCCGCCCATTTCCTTTACCCACTCGAGAACGAGCTTCAGAATGTAAATGGAGTATGTAGGAGGAGTGTTGTACATAGAGCCGTTGTCAGCGTGTATCTGATAGTTGAGCATTGTGGGAGTGATATCCTTTGCATGACCTATCATATCCTCGCGGATAATTACAACGGTGAGACCTGCAGGACCCATATTCTTCTGTGCGCCTGCGTATATCATAGCGAACTTGCTTACGTCAACGGGTTCGGAAAGAATGCAGGAGGACATATCCGCAACCAGAGGAACACTTACCTCGGGAAGCTCAGCCCACTTTGTGCCGTAGATGGTGTTGTTAAGGCAGATGTGGAAATAGTCTGCGTCAGCTCTGCACTCGTTCTTGTCTATCTCGGGAATGTAGGAGAAGGTCTTATCCTTGGAGGAAGCAACAGCCTTTGCGTCGCCGTAGCGAGAAGCCTCCTGATATGCCTTGTTAGCCCACTGACCTGTGATAACGAAGTCAGCCT
>NZ_JBJERV010000025.1:0-15188 GCF_051882455.1 Huintestinicola sp.
GGCGTATTATAGCCGCCGTATTTTGTCCATAGGTTAATTGGTTATTAGTATTACATCACAAACTTCTCTATTACATCGGCAATGCCGTCCTCGTCATTTGAAGGCGCTATGTAGTCGGCAGCAGCCTTTGCAGCGTCACAGCCGTTTGACATACAGACTCCCAGCCCCGCATAGTTTATCATAGAAACATCATTGAAGCCGTCGCCGCAGGCAATGACCTCCTCCCGCGTGATCCCGAGCCTTCCGATAAGTGTTTTTATAGACTCAGCCTTATCTATCCCGTTCGGTACCACTTCAACAAAAAACGGTTCAGAGCGGAATACGTTAGCCTTGCCGACAAGAAGCTCTGCCAGATGTTTTTCCGCTTTTTCAGCCAGCCCGGGCTCTCCCGTAAGCAGGCATTTTACTGGTGAAAAGTCGATCTCCTCAAGAAATTTATCTGTGACCCTAACAGGCATACCGTTTATCCTTGACTCAAGCGCGATGTATTCATCAGTTTTGTCAGCGGCAATGATATCTCCTTCCTTGTAGGTGATAACGCCGATGTCAAACTCCTTAGCGGTCTTATACGCCGTCTCAAGAGCCTCCCGCGAGATGGTGTTGGAAGCAATGACCTCACCTGTTAATGCGTCCTTGATAATTCCTCCGTTAAAAGGGAGCAGATACCCGCCGATACTTGACAGCTCCAGCTCTCCCGCCGCATAGGCAAGTCCCGGCTCGGGACGTCCCGAAGCAACAGCGATGATAAGTCCCTTTTCCGCCGCCTTCATAAGTGCCTTTCTTGTCTTTTCCGTAATGAGCTTTCTGCTGTCTGTAAGCGTTCCGTCAATATCAAGGAAAATAATTTTATACTTCATACATTACGATCTCCCGGAATAAAAGATATGACAAACCAAAACCACCCGTTTTCGGATGGCTTTGATCTCTCAGATAACATAATCATTTGTCGATATATTTTTTGAATGATTTACAATATCCTCAATGGTGATGTTATCCACCACATCGGTTATCGCGTCATAAAGCTTCTGCCAGACAAAAAGAGTTGCACACTCCCCCGCTCTTTCGCATTGGTTAACATTATCCTCCAGACAGGCAACGGGAGCCAGATTGCCCTCGGTAAGCCTGAGTATCATACCTATCGTGTAGTATTTAGGCGGATTGGTAAGCTTATAGCCTCCCTGTGCGCCGCGAACGCTTTTAACAAAGCCCGCACGGCTGAGGAGGATAACTATCTGTTCAAGATATTTAACGCTTATATCCTGATTTTTGGCAATGTCTTTAAGCGGGATCGCGGAGCCGGTGTCATTCATAGCAAGATCGCACATCATTCTCAGAGCATAACGGCCCTTGGTCGATATTTTCATTGCATCAAATCCCTTCATATAGTAATCATAGCTGATTACTATTATTATAACTCAAAACAGACCTGATGTCAATAGGTTTCAGCGATTATCCACCTTTTCGGGATACATATCGTGCTCGCACAGCCTGCGGAATGCCATCTCCTCGAATTTGGTGCCTTTTCTGCCGTAATTGCAGTACGGGTCAATGGAAATACCGCCTCTGGGAGTAAATTTTCCCCACACCTCAATGTATTTGGGGTCCATCAGCTTAATGAGGTCCTTCATAATGATATTAACACAGTCCTCGTGAAAATCGCCGTGATTTCTGAAGCTGAAAAGGTACAGCTTCAGAGATTTTGATTCTACCATTTTTATATCGGGAATATATGATATATATATAGTCGCAAAATCAGGCTGTCCCGTTATAGGACAAAGGCTTGTAAATTCGGGGCAATTGAATTTAACAAAATAATCATTGTCCCGGTGTTTATTAACAAAAGTTTCCAGCACCTGGGGCGCATAATCATCGGGGTATTTTGTTTTCTGATTGCCGAGCAGGGTTATGCCCTGTTTTTCCTCTGCGGTTCTGCCTTCCATATTTTAATAACCGTCCTTTCTGATAAAACAATAACCGCCCGAAGGCGGTTATCCGGATAATTTTATTATACCTTAAATATCGGCAGATGTCAAGTCGCTTTGTTAATAAGCTCAAGCAGTCTCTGTTTGGGAGCGGCACCCACAGTCCGCGCAGCCTCCGTTCCATTTTTTATCACCACAAATGTCGGGATACTTGAAACGCCGAATTTATCAGCAGCCTCGGGAACGTTATCCACATTCACTTTATAGACCGCAAAACCCTTTGCATCACGTGAAAGCTCCTCTACCAAAGGCGCCATCATCTTGCAGGGACCGCACCACTCGGCAAAAAAATCCACCAGAACGGGGATATCCGAATTAAGGACCTTTTCATTAAATTCGGAAATATTTTTTATCTCCATATTAAACCATCCTTTCTTTGATCAGACCGTTTGCTTTGCAGTATTATTATTCTCAGCCTGAGCGGCAGTATTCGGGAGACAGACCGTTATTCTTGTACCGATGTCCTTGTAGGAAATGACCTCGAAATGTCCCCCGTGACGGTCAACTATCCATTTTGCAATGGATAGCCCCAGACCGGTGCCGCCTGTTTCTCTTGTTCTTGCAGGGTCGGAGCGGAAAAATCTGTCAAAGATAAGTGGGATATCCTTTTCGTCAATTCCTATTCCCGTATCCTGAATTTCAAAGCATTTTTCTCCGTTTTCGCCGTTCATAACTCTGAGAGTAATGGTATTTCCCCCGGGCGTATATTTTTTTGCATTGTCGCATAGAATACGTGCAGTCTGCTTCATCATTGAAATATCTGCAAAAACGCTTATCTCGTCCTTGATGTCAAGATTGTAGGTATGATCCGGGTCTATCATTTCCGCTTCTGAGTGGACTTCGCGCATCATATCCGAAAGAGAAAATTCCGTCATATTAACAGGCTGCCTTCCGTTATCTCCCCTGGCAAGGAACAGAAGCTGTTCCACAAGCTTGTTCATATTCTCAGACTCGTTTTTTATGGCAGTAATTCCCTCTTCAAGAATTTTTTCGTCCGACTTTCCCCATCTGTCAAGCATATCTGCATAGCCCTTGATAACGGCGATAGGCGTTCTCAGCTCGTGGGAAGCGTCCGAAACAAATCTGGACTGACTTTTGTATGCATTTCTCATTCTGTCGAGGAGATCGTTTATCGCCTGCTCGATACGCTTGAGGTCGCGGTTTCCCGTGGAAATGTGTATATCCGAATCCATGGGGTCAATGCTGCCGATAGCCGATTCTATATCGTCAAAATTGTACTGACTGTTATGCGCCGCAGCAGTAAGCTCCGTAGCAGTCACCGCAATTTTATTAAGAGGACTGAGCATTTTCTTTGCTTTGAAATACTCGGGAAGGAAGGTCACAAGCCATACCACAGCCTGAATAATTCCCAGGATACTGATACCGCAGGTAAGGACCTGAGCGAAGGCACCGCATCTGACCGAATATTCTCCGAAGCTGTATATCCCCGTCCCCAAAGCATTCCAGAAATTATCCGCAGTTGCACTTTCTGTAAACATATCAAAATCAAAGGTGAAGCTTCTTGCAAGATCTATATCAAAAGCAGTTACGTAAGCCGCTTCGGCAGCTGCACACCAGCTTATCACAGAAAATAAAAATATCAGCAGATCGTGAAGCAGGTACTGTCCCAGTCTTTCCAGCTGTCTGCTGGCTGTGATCTGCCCTGCAATGGAGCTGCTGTCTGTTTTATTATTTGCCACAAAGCCGCCTCCTTTTCTCAGAGATCAAGCTCTTTTAATCCCTTAATTATTCCGGCATAAAATTCGGTGATATCCGAAATATCACCGCTTTCCTTTGATGAGAGCCTGCTTCTTCGCATATCCACCTCATCGCAGTGTGAGATGCCCCGTCCGTCTGTGCCGTAATAAACGCCCTTGAAATTTGTCCATTTCACCGCTCTCGGAGCAAGCAGACCGTCATTCTCCCCTTCGAAATGATTTACCACCGCCCACGGGACAGCCATAAATATATCGGAGGTCATTTTCTTCATAGCAAAGGCGTAGCTTTGGTAATATACACCCTCTGCATCGGGATTATCCCTGTTGAATTTTTCTGCGTCAGCCGTACGGAAGCTTTTTACCGCCTCATAAGTATGAGGAGTCTTGTCTCCAAGCAGCCTGAACCACAGATCAACAGCTCCGCAGCCAAGCTTTACAGCCCCCTGTGGGAACTTCATAAGCTTATCAACAGTAACGGAGCCATTATGGGGCGTGGAAATGGTTGTAAGTGAGGCTGCCTTGTCACTGTAGCCCATTGATGAAATAAGATATCTTGCCTCAAGTCCGCCCTTTGAATGAGCAATGATATTGACTTTTTCGGCACCCGACTCCGCAAGAGCGTTCTCAAGAGAGACTTTAAGCTGCAATGCATTGCTTTCAATACTGCCGTTGCTGTCCTGTCTGCCGAAAAATACCCTGGCGCCGTTTTCCTCCATAGCCTTAGGTATTCGTCCCCAGTAACCGACAAGTCTGAAATCCCTGAAACCCATTCCGTGGACCAGCAGCACAGGATATCGCAGCTTGTCACTTGATGACATAGCCCACTCCCCTGACAGTCTGGATATATTTAGTATCGGAAACCTCTTCAAGCTTGCTTCTGAGGTATCTTATGTAAACGTCCACCACGTTTGTCTCACCGAAATAATCATATCCCCACACACGCTCAAGAAGCTGTTCACGGGTAAGGACAATGGAAACATTCTCAAGCAGCGCCTGCAGAAGTCCGAACTCCTTGACGGTAAGCTCCAGCGGCTTTCCGCCGCAGGTAACGGTATGGCGGGCAGTATCCATAGACAGCTCCTTGAAGGAGATCATCTCCTCCTTGTCCTTTTCCTCCTCGGAGGGGCGGTGCTGGCGGAGGGTAACGCGTATCCTTGCAAGAAGCTCCTCAATGGCAAAGGGCTTTGTGATGTAATCATCAGCGCCCATATCAAGCCCCGAGACCTTATCCATAACGGAATCTCTGGCTGTGAGCATAATAACGGGCACGTTGTTTTCAGCCTTCCTGAGACGTCTCAGCACCTCAAGACCGTTAAGTCCCGGGAGCATTATATCAAGCAGCACCAGGTCAAAATCACCGCTTTCGGCAAGGGTAAGACCCTCTCTGCCGTCTCCTGCCACAGCCGTTTCGTAGTCCTCATGCTCAAGCTCAAGCTGGATAAATCTGGCAAGCTGGTGTTCGTCCTCGACAATTAAAATTTTCGGCATAATAATATCCCCTATATATTTTTTCTGATAGAATAACTGCAGCCGTTAAACAGCGTGATAAGGACCACAAGGAAGCAGAGCCCCACCGTACAGCACAGCAGGATTATCGCAAGCAGCAAAGGAAAAGCAAGTATGTCCTCACCGTTTTTGGATATGACCACCTGATATTTCAGGATATCCCTGAAAATCTCGCAGAGCTTCTGCCAGGCAAGGCTGAAGAACTCCTTGATATTTTCGGCGTCGGCAGCAGTTTTCTCGGTGTAAACATAGTAATCGGGCTGCATATTCGTCGAATACTTATTGCTTTTTGCTCCGCCGAGTTTGCCGCGGCGTTCAAGGATTATCATAGCCTCAAGAAGGTCGAAGCCGGCTTCTTTAAGCACTTCTCCGGCTTCTTCATAGGATATTCCGCATTTTTCCACAAGCTTTTCAGCCATTTCGTGATGTTCCACCGGAAGACTCCTTTCAATTTTTTTCAAACTCAGCATAAGCGATGCCTTTCTTTATACATAATATTGTAGCACATAAATGAACTGATTACAACAAGATTATATGAATAATAATGCCGCATTTTCTTATATCATTTATTGAGAAAATGCGGCAGTGAAAAAATCACTTGTTAAAAAATCCGTTGTCGCAGGGCTCGTCGGGCTTAGTGTATGTGTAAGTGGGAGCAGACTGTGCCGCACTCACAGGCTTTGAAAAGCCGAACACAAATTCCTTTGAGAAATCGGGTCCGAAGAAAGTGTAGGTAACTCCGAAGAGAATGGAGATAAGCACCACAGGAACTATTATCTCCCAAAGAAGCAATGCGCATATCACTGCGGCTATAACAGGGATACGGAAATATTCTCTGCTGCCTGCGATCCTCACATTGTTTCTGCAAAGCTTACCGAAAAGACTGCCTGCACAGTCCGCAGCCCTGCGGCTGTTTCTTCTGAAGCTCTGCTTGGCACTGTTTATCTCAGCGTTAAAGCGGGACCTGCCGCTGCTCTTACTGTGAGCCTTTTCCAGCATTATTGCGGCTTCAACCATATCCTTGCCGCATGCCTCGTATGCGTAGCGCGCTTCTTCAAAGCTTGCGCCTGTCTTATTAACAAGTTCGCTTACATTTTCAAAATCATTCATAACTATCTGCCTTTCATATCAACTAAAATTATTATATCCCGCAAGGATTAAACCCGTTTGTGATTAAGATTAAAATCTGATTAGAAATATCACGGCTTAAAGGTTATCTTCTTAGGCTCGGGAAAATCCTCGCCGCTGATGGTGTACTCAACTCCGCAGAACAGGGAGATAAGAATAACGGGAACGGACACCTCAAATGTGAGAAGCATGATGATAAGGAATGCCAGAATGGGCATATGGAAAAATTCATTCGTCCTCGATACTGCAATGTCATTTCTGCATATCACCGAAAAAAATCTCTTTATACCGCTGACAAATCCTGAACCGCCTGAAACTACCTCGGGAAGATTTTTACTCATATTAAACAACCATCCTTTCAAAATGTGTTTTGTTTTGGAATGTCTATATAATACACCATAATGATTAAACCGTATTTTAAGAACGGTTAAAAACAGATTAGAGTATGATTTGTTTTTTCTCATTTTACATCAAGCACAATAGACAATCAAGCTGTTTGTTTACATTTTATTTACATAATTATCCCATAAATAAGCTTATACTTGACCGTATAATAAATATAAACAATAGGACATATATCAACAGGAGGTATCACATATGAAAAGAAACATCATTCTCCCCGTTCTTATCAGCTCGGTCCTGCTTACAGCCTGCGGAAGCAGCAGTTCTTATTCCGACGCAACATATTCCGTAAAAGGAAACAGTGCATCATTTAACAGCGAAGCAAGCTATGACAGCTACGTCGAGGTAAATTCTGCGGAGGAATATGAATATGCCGACGCTGAAAGCTCAGACGCTTCATCAAACAGCAGCGGAGATGAAAATGGTCTTTCCTCTGAAAAAATTAAGAAAGAGATGCTTGTCTACACCTGCAATATGACTGTAGACGTACTTAACTTTGATGAAGCTATCGGAAAATTCAAGGAAAGCCTTGAAAGCTACGGCGGATTTGTGGAGAACGAAAGCTACAGCGACGGCGGCTCTGACAGCAGATGGTACAGCGAGGACCAGGAAAAATGGCAGTCCTATTCGGCTACGGTACGTGTTCCCAGCGCAGATTATGACAGCTTCTGCTCGTCTGCGGCAGCTCTGGGAGATCTTCGCAGCAAAAATGCTTCCGTTGAGAATGTAAGCAGCGAATACTATGACCTTTCCACTACCCTTGAGATATACGAGGCAAAGGAGGAGAGATACATAGCTCTCCTTGCGGACATTACAGATGATGAATATGCCGTTACTGTTGAAAGGGAGCTTACCGACCTGCAGATAGAGATAGCAAAGATAAAGACCCGCATGAATGAGATACGCACCGACGTTGCCTATTCCTTCGTCAATATCAGAATAAACGAGGTAAAGGAATATACACCCGAACCTGTTCAGAAGGATACATTCGGTCAGCGGCTCATGAACACTGTTTCAGACACAGCCTCAAATTTCCTTATTTTCCTTGAGGGACTTCTTTTCCTCCTCATTTCCCTGTTCCCATATCTTGTACTTATCGGAATAGTTGTGTTTATTATAATTGCTATCAGGAAAAATATCAAAAAACGCAAAGCTGCAAAAGCAGAAAAGATAAATGAGCCCAAAACAGAGACGGTCAATACCGAAAACGATGCTCAGAACAAATAACCCGAATTTCTGAAAAACTTTATATTATAACGCCCCTTTGACGGACAGATGCGTAAGAATGTCCGTCTGAGGGGCGTTAATTTTTTATCGGTCAAAAATACAATATTTTTCGATTGACACTCTTAATGAAAATATAGTATAATTTAACATGGTAAATTTTACAATAAAATCTTCATCAGCAAGGAGCTGATATAACATGAAAAAAGATAAGCAGACGCTAAGCGGCAGCAATCGTTCATCGCTTATTATTCTTATATGCATTCTTGTAATAATAACCGTTCTGAATGCAGTGCTCATAAAGAACACCGAGTCCCAGCGAATAGAAGCCGAAGGTCAGATGCGTCTCAGCAGCATTGCAGGAAGCGTTGACAACAGTCTTTACCGCTCCGAATGTCTCCTTGACAGCGTGGCAATGCAGATAGAGCAGATAATAGCTATGGACGGAGACACCTCAAAGCTGCTTGACGATTATTTCTGCGCAGAAACCATTTCGGACATAAGCGGAAGGTCGGACGGCAGCTGTTTCAGCGCATACGCCGCATATAACGGCAAGCTTTATATCAATGATTTTATTCCCGATAAGGATTTTGTCCTTGACGAGCGCACATGGTACGTTGGCGCCAAAAAGCGTATGGGCTTAATAAATGTTACAGACCCTTACGTTGACGCAAGCACAGGTGAAATGTGCTACAGTATCTCCAAGCTCCTCTCTGACGGGTCAACAGTGGTCGGACTTGATTTTAATCTGAGCGGCATACAGCGTTATATCGAGGAAATGAATATGGAGAGCTCGGGAACGAGCCTCATTGTCAACGGCGACGGAATGATAGTCGGACATTCCGACCCCCGGTATGTTGGCAGGGATCACCGTGACCTTGATTTTTACAATGAGCTTGTTAACAAGGTATTTATGCTTTACGGCGATACCTTTGAATACACCTCTGACGGGGTGAAGTATAATATTTTCTCAGATAAGACCAATTATGACTGGTATCTTATCGTATGTGTGAGACGCAGTGCAGAAAATCTCGGCATAAGCGGAATGTCCATATACATAATCGTTTTTATGCTCATATTTGCTGTGGCGATAATTCTGTTTTATATCCGTACCTGTCAGAGCAAATCGGCAGCGGAAAAGGCTCTGTCAGTCAAGGACGAGTTCCTTAAAAATATGAGCTATGAGCTGAAGCGTCCTCTTTCAAAGATAATCAGCCGTGCGGATATTCTGGCAGGCACGGGTAAAGAGGGCAGCAGCACCGGAGCGGAGATAGGCGACTCGGCAAAAGAACTGAGTCAGATGCTCGATAACCTTATCTCAATGTCCGCCATAAACAATTTCAGCAGTGCTCATAAAGACAAAAGCAATAAAAAATCTGTCGACCACAGGCGGCAGACTGCGCTCATAACCATCGTTCTTACCGTAACCAGCATATTCGCCATAATCCTGAACACAAACACCCAGGTCAGCTGGGGCAATACCAAAATGCAGAAGGAAACTGAATATTATCTTTATCAGGTCCGGGAATGGGTATCGGGCAACAGAGCCGTTCTGGACGTTATTTCCGACAGCATTGCCGCGCAGCCCGATTTTTCGGGAGACTACGATACTGCCATCGCCTATCTTGACGATATTGTTTCCAAATATGACGATATTTCCGTTGCATACCTCTGCAATCCCGAGTGGGAGCATACCGTTCTGATGAATAACGGCTGGGAGCCTGACAGCAGCTGGCACGTTGAGGAGCGTCAATGGTATATCGACACACTCATATCCGAAAACAACTTCAATATTTCCGCACCCTATCTTGACGAACAGACAGGACTTTACTGCACTACTCTCAGCAAGATCGTCTATGACTCAAAGGGAAATTTCATCGGCGTTCTTGGAATTGACTATTACCTCGACAAGCTTATAGGCATTCTCGGCGAGAGCTATACCGATTCAGGCTATGCCTTCCTTACCGATATAGAAGGAAATATCCTCAATCACCCCTTTGACGAATATCAGATGCAGCCGGGGCTTTCCAGAAATGCCGCAGAGCTTTGCTACAGAACTGCCCTTACCGAAAATAAGCCTGTGACGATAAAGGATTATGACGGTATCAGGAGAGTCTGCCTTGCAATGGAGGAAGAGGTTTCGGGCTTCAAGGTGTTCGTAATGCGCAATGTGGGCGAGATATACGGCAGCGGAATTTTCTCCGATATTCTGTATATCATTGTATTTGCACTTTGTATAATCGTGGTAAATGTAATAATGAAACGTCTCAACCTGTGGCAGGCTAAGGTAAATACAGAGCTTAAAGAAGCTGCCGACAATGCCATCAGCGCAGGCAAGGCAAAAAACAACTTCCTTGCAAATATGAGCCACGAGATAAGAACGCCTATCAACGCCGTTCTCGGAATGAATGAAATGATAATGCGGGAATCCAGCGAAAAGGAGATAGTCGAATACGCCGCAAATATTCAGAGCGCAGGAAGAACGCTGCTTTCGATCATAAATGATATCCTTGATTTTTCAAAGATAGAATCGGGAAAAATGGAGATAGTTCCCGTAGAGTATGACGTAAGCTCCCTTGTCAACGATATCGTCAATATGATAAAGGCAAGGGCAGACAAGAAAAATCTCAAATTCATCACCGAGATCGACGAAACCATTCCCGCAGTGCTTTACGGCGATGATGTGCGGCTCAGGCAGATCATAACCAATATCCTGACTAATGCTGTAAAATATACTCCCAAGGGAAGCGTCCGACTCAGAATGAAGGCAGTTCAGAGACAAAACGGTATGGTAAGGCTCGAGGTAAGCGTTACCGATACGGGAATAGGCATCAAGGAAGAGGATCTTGACAAGCTTTTCACATCGTTCCAGCGTCTTGACCAGGAAAAGAACCGTAATATTGAGGGCACGGGACTGGGTATCACCATAGTTCAGAGACTCCTTAATATGATGGACAGCGAGCTGAATGTTTCCAGCGTTTATGGGGCAGGCTCCACCTTCTCATTTGTTGTATCCCAGAAGATAGTGAATAACGAGCCTATGGGAGATTTTGAGCAGCGTTTCAAAGCCTCGGCTGAGCATACCTCCGATAAGGCTGTTAAAACCGCGCCCAACGCCAGAGTCCTTGTTGTTGACGATAACGAGACCAATCTTCTTGTTGCAAAAAATCTTCTTAAACGCACTCTTGTTAAAATGGACACCGCCTCAAGCGGAAGTCAGTGCATTGAGCTTTTGAGAAAGAACATATACGATATCGTCTTTCTTGACCATATGATGCCCGAAATGGACGGTATCGAGACCCTTCATAAAATAAAGGAGGAAGATCTTGCGTCGGGCACCCATTTCATTGCCCTTACAGCCAATGCTATCCACGGAGCAAAGCAGACCTATCTTGATGCAGGCTTTGATGATTATCTTTCAAAGCCCTTTACAGGCAGCGATATTGAAAAATGTCTGTTCAGGCATATCAGCAGGGATATGATAAAGAGCGCTGAAGCAAGCTTGTCCCCTTCGGTCAGCGAGCAGAGCAATAAATCAAAGGTAGGTTCGGAGCTTGATATTGAAAAAGCTCTTGCGGAATGTGACAATGATGCGGATATGTATCTTGATGCAGTCTGCGACTTCTGCACCAATAACCGCTGCAATGACCTTGAGCTTGATTTTTCGGTCAAAGATAAAAAGAGCTATCAGGCAAACCTGAAAACTGCAATATCCTCCGCTGAGAAGGTGGGACTTACAGAGCTTATGAGCAAGGGTCAGCAGCTTCTGGACGCACTTGCAGAAGACGATACGGAATATGCCGCAGCTCATCACAAGTCGTTTGTTAAAATGTACCGCGCCGCTGCAGATAATCTTGAAGAGGCTGCTTCGGAATATTTTTCGGGTAAAAACAAATAAGCACAGAGCCTTTCCTTGTATATTGCGGGGAAAGGCTTCTTTTATCAAAAATCGGTAACACAGCTATGCAGATATGGATTTAATTCGCCTTATAAATATGACAATTTGGTAACATTCGCTAATGTTATTGACAGGCAATGCAAAATAATGTAAAATTATAATATATCGTTAAAACAGAAAGAAAGGAACAACTACAATGAAAGGATTTTGCAGAAAGATCGCTTCGGTATGCATTGCTGCAGCAGTGTGCCTGCAGGGAGCTTCGGCATTTGCTTTTACCGATCCCGCAGACATATATGCGGAGTATGCACAGGGCGGCTCGTCCTCACAGACTGAAACGGAAATAACGGAAGAAACCGAAAGCGGAGAAATTCAGGAGGATATTATTGAAGATGACCTGCCTGAGGAAACTGCCGAAGAGGAGGAAGCTGCTCCCGCAGAGGAAGAAAAGCCTGCGGAAAGCACCGATAACAAAAAGGTCACTAAGCCTGCCACGGAGATCACCATCTACAGCTATCAGACCTCTGTTACAGTGGGCGACACATTTAAGATAGGATATCGTCTCAAGCCCTCAAAATCAGACGATAAGGTCACCTTTTCATCATCAAGCAAGAAGATAGCCACAGTGGACTCAGAGGGAAATGTTACCGCTGTGGGAAAGGGCAGCGCTATCATTACGGCAAAGGCTACCTCGGGCGTTAAGGATAAATTTTACTTAACCGTAAAGGAAAAGGAAGTCTCGGACACAGACGAAGAAGATACAATAGAAGAAGCCTTCCCTTCCGACGGCGAATACATCAAAGCCACCAAGATTTCCCTGAAACATAATTCGGTCACTATTTTCGAGGGAGAACAGTATGCTATTCTCTATGAGCTTACTCCCTCCAACAGCAATGATACCGTAACCTTCCGCTCACTTAACAAGGCGGTGGCTTCCGTTGACAAAAACGGCGTCATTACAGCAAGAGGTGCGGGAAATACGCGTATCGTATGCACCACAGGCAGCGGCAAGAAGGTCAAGCTGAGCGTCACTGTTGTTCCCGTCCTCACCGATGAAGAGAAGGACGAGGCTTACGAGGAAGAGGTCGAAAAGGAATATAACGAATACGGCGAGCTTGTTCCCACTATGGTACGTTTTGGTGAGGAATCCGTTTCCGTTCAGGTGGGCAGCAAGATCTCCCTTGACGCAAGAGTTTATCCTTCGGGTTCAAAATATAAATATACCATCAAATCCGACGACCCTTCCATTGCAAAGGTAAATGCAAAGGGAGAGGTAACGGGTATAAAAGAGGGAAATACCGTAATTACCCTTACCACTGACAACGGCAAGAGCGATACTGTCTTTGTTACCGTTTACGGCGATGTTATCCCGGGAATTGACGTTTCCAAGTGGAACGGAGATATCGACTGGGCGACCGTAAAATCCACAGGAATGGCAGGCTTTGCTATGATAAGAGCTTCCTACGGCTATGAGGACACCGACCCGAAGCTTGCAGATAATGTCAGGGGCTGCGAAGAAAATGACATTCCCTACGGCTTCTATCATTATATGTACGCCAAGAACACCAAGGAAGCTCACAAAGAGGCAGCGTATTTCCTTAATGTAATAAGCGGATATTCCCCCGAATATCCTGTGGTGCTGGATATCGAGGAATCATTTTACGATGGAATGTCCAAGGAAGAAGTTACCGACATCGTTGTTGCATTTATGGAAGACCTGGAAAATGCGGGCTATTATGCAATGATATACAGCTATGCGAAATTCTTTGACGACAATCTTATCTATGACAGGATAGCCGATTATGACATCTGGGTCGCTTGCTGGGGCGATGAGGAAAAGCTTTTTGAGAATTTCAGCTACCATTACGGAATGTGGCAGTACAGCGAAACAGGAAAGCTGGACGGCATTGAGGAATATGTTGACCTCAACTACTGCTACAAGGATTACAGGGCTACCATAAAAAAATACGGTCTGAACAGACCATGGTAAATTTAAGCGGCGGAAAGCATTTAGCTCCCGCCGCATTTTGTTATATTATAGTGTTTGATTTACAAGCGCTTGTATTCATTGTTGAGCTTATACTAATAACCAATTAACCTATGGACAAAATACGGCGGCTATAATACGCCAACTCTGCGTCAAACTCCCTTGCCGGGCGACAGCCCGCCTGCGGTCGTTTTCCTTGATTTGTCGTATTCTATCCACCGTCTTTATCCATAGAACAATTGGTTATTAGTATTAGCCAAAGTTCTGAACAATATAGATGGCTTTTTCATATCCCATCCCCACTGTTTGAAAGCACAGGCATATGATGTAATATATCTGTCACTTACGGGCGGGAGTACGGTCATTTCATCAATTTTTTTCAATCCTGTCATTTCAGGCAATATTACATTTTTTATTTCATCGACCGTACATTCATCATCCTCCCGCGCATTTTTTATTTTGCTATTGCAGATCCTTATGCATCTGTCAACAAGAAATCTAAATTTAATAAGCTTTATATTCATATCAGTAAAGATCTATCCCGTTAGCAAGAAAAGCCGCACGTCTGTCACGGCAGGTGCCGCATACTCTGCAAGGCTCCTCGCCGCCCTCATAGCAGCTCCATGTAAGCTCATAAGGCACTCCGAGACGTTTTCCTTCGGCAACCACCGCCGCCTTGTTCATTCCGGCGAAGGGCGCGGATATCCTGAGCTGTCCCCCGCTGCCCTCGTATACCGCATTGTTCATAGCGTTAACAAAGGCTTCGGAGCAGTCGGGATATGCGTTTCCCGCAGCGTCATCGGCGTGGGCGCCATACATAAGCACCGAGCAGCCCTTTGAAAGAGCAACGCTTGCCGCCGCCGAGAGAAACAGACCGTTTCTGAAAGGCACATAGGTCGAAACAGGCGCACCGTCGGTCTTTTCAAGCTGCTCTGCATAGCTTTCGTGGGGAATTTCAGCCGAAGAGCCTGCAAGCAGAGAGCAGTCGGAATATCTGAATATTGTTGAAAGATCAAGAGCAATATGCTCCACATTGTAATACTCAGCGGTCTTATCCGCAGCCTCAAGCTCCTTTTTATGCTTCTGTCCGTAATAAATGGACAAAGCGACAACATTTTCCCGTCCGTATTTTTCGCAGGCAAGAGCAAGCAGGGTGGTGCTGTCCACTCCGCCGCTTGACAGCACAAGGGCTTTTTCCTGTGGCATTTTATATCAGTTCCTTTCACATTGGATTTTGATTTCTATGTATATTATAATGCTTCTTAAACAGATATTCAAGTTTTTTTTATTAATACTAATAACCAATTAACCTATGGACAAAATACGGCGGCTATAATACGCCA
>NZ_JBJERV010000026.1:0-14644 GCF_051882455.1 Huintestinicola sp.
TATAACTCGTCCTTGAGCATTCTTCTGAAAGCTTTTGCAAGTAGGTTTGAACGGGCTTCTCCCGTTACAGGGAAGCGCATTGATCGATGCGGCTGAGGCATATGGAGCGATCCATATGCGAACAAGAGTGGTAACACGGGTATTTTTACTCGTCTCTTAAAGCTTTTACGGCTTTAAAAGACGGGCTTTTTTATTTTTAAAGGGGGCGGTCGGAATGCTAAGTGACCTATGCGTACTTTATATCACTAAAATCAAATTTACGGCTTGCTCTCTTCGGGCTGCCAAGTAATCAACAGGAGGAATTTTACTATGAATGCGTCAAAATACACAAGAGGCTATTTTATGCCCCCCGTCAAGTCAATGAAATGGACCGAAAAGGAATATATCGACCACGCTCCCATGTGGTGCTCTGTAGACCTGAGAGACGGCAATCAGGCTCTCATTATCCCCATGAGCTTAGACGAAAAGCTGGAATTTTTTGAGAAGCTGGTAAAGATAGGCTTCAAGGAAATTGAGATAGGCTTCCCTGCCGCTTCCGAGACAGAGTATGAGTTCTGCCGCGCGCTGATAGAGAGAAATATGATACCCGATGATGTGCGCATACAGGTGCTCACCCAGGCAAGAGAGCATATCATCGCAAAGACCTTTGAGGCTCTGGCAGGCTGCAAGAATGCTGTTGTCCACCTCTATAACTCCACCTCTGTGGCTCAGAGAGAGCAGGTGTTCAAAAAGTCCAAGGAGGAGATCATAAAGCTGGCTGTTGAGGGCGCAAAGCTCTGCGCCGAATACCGCGAGAAAACTCCCGGCAACTTTATTTTCGAGTATTCCCCCGAAAGCTTCACAGGCACAGAGCCCGAGTTCGCTCTGGAAATATGCAACGCTGTTATTGACGTGTGGAAGCCCACTCCCGACAACAAGGTGATAATCAATCTCCCCGTTACCGTTGAGCTGTCCATGCCCCACGTTTACGCTTCGCAGATAGAGTATATGAGCGACAATCTCCACGACAGAGAGAATGTCATCATCTCCCTCCACCCCCACAACGACCGCGGCTGTGCCGTTGCCGACGCCGAGATGGGACTGCTGGCAGGAGGCGACAGAGTTGAGGGCACCTGCTTCGGAAACGGCGAAAGAACAGGAAATGTGGACATCGTTACACTGGCTATGAATATGTATTCCCAGGGCGTTGACCCTGAGCTCGATTTCTCCGATATGCAGTCGCTGGTGGAAATTTACGAGAGAGTTACCCGTATGAAGGTCAACGAGAGAAGCCCCTATGCGGGAAGGCTGGTATTTGCCGCATTCTCGGGCTCCCATCAGGACGCTATCGCAAAGGGTATGAAGTGGCGTGAGGAAAAGGATCCCGACCATTGGAACGTTCCCTATCTCCCCATCGACCCCAAGGACGTGGGCAGAGAGTACGAAGCGGACGTTATCCGTATCAATTCCCAGTCGGGCAAGGGCGGCATAGGCTACATAATGGAGCAGATGTTCGGCATCGATATGCCCCCCAAGATGAGAGAGCACTTCGGCTACGCTGTCAAGAGCGTTTCCGACCACAGCCACAAGGAGCTCATGCCCTCTGAGATAAAGCAGATATTCATGGACAGATATGTTAACATCGAGACAGATTTCAAGATAGACGAGGCGCATTTTGCTCAGAAAAACGGCATCACAGCCAGCGTTACCGTTAACAAGAACGGCAAGATAATCACAAGAGAGGCTGTGGGCAACGGCAGACTTGACGCTGTTTCCAACGCTGTGAAGGACAGTCTCGACATCAAGTATTCCCTCATAACATACCAGGAGCACGCTCTCGAGACCACTTCCCAGTCCCAGGCGGTGGCATATGTGGGCATTGAGACGGACAACGGCGTTTTCTGGGGCGCAGGCATAAAGTCTGACATCATCGACGCTTCCGTTTGCGCACTGGTTTCGGCTATCAACAACAGCGGTCTTGTAAAGTAAGCTTTCAGCAGGTCGGGACTGTTTCACGGTTTGATAACAGTCCCGATCTTTGAAAATATATGCCCGTTTTCCTGACTTCGGAAGCTTTGCAATGTATTTGCTAACAAATTTAAGAGGAGATTTTAATTAAAATTTGGTAATTTTACTTGACAGGGCAAGGCATTATATTGTATAATTTATATGTACGGCTTAGCTTAATTTTTTCAGGATTGGCGGCGATAATTTATGAATACTTTGGTGGAAATCGTCTCCGCCGATATGAACCGTCTGACAGAGGATCTGCTGGAAAATCATTCCTCAAGGCTGTTTTCCCGAGGCGGTCATTTTTCAAAGGATCAGATGATCCCCGTTTATTTTGCGCTTATCTTCGGCTGCGAGGAGAATGCGGACACCTACAGCAATTTCCTTTTCGGACTGAAGGACGACATCAAAAAGACCACAAAGCCATTTGCATTTATCGACTCCCCCATCGGCTCTCCCGATGACAATGAGCGGCTTGCCTTTTCGG
Organism: Huintestinicola sp.; assembly: GCF_051882455.1. Classification (NCBI taxonomy): domain Bacteria; kingdom Bacillati; phylum Bacillota; class Clostridia; order Eubacteriales; family Oscillospiraceae; genus Huintestinicola; species Huintestinicola sp. The sequence goes on from NZ_JBJERV010000026.1 coordinate 2,477, forward strand.
GCATTGACAGAAGCGCTACGGGAAGCGTTATTTCCGGGCTTTGCTCCATGATAGAGATCAAAAAGGACCCCTCACGCACTCTTATCGCTCAGAAGGCTCTGGGTGATATGCTGTCTCTCAGCAGGACGGATATGTTTGAGGCGGGAGTATCCCTTGTTTACAAGCTGAACCTCATTGCAAACGGTATCTGCGTAAGCGAGAGCGATGAGATACCCCTTATCATGTACTACGGCAACCCCGTTCCCGAGGATATTTTCTTTCTGTGCTTCGCTCAGAGATGCGGCTTTGACGTTATATGCGTTTCCCCCGATAAAAGCTGTCTGACCGGGTTTGAGAGATGCCCCTTTGCGGATAAGATACAGAAGCTCCAGCTGCCCGCCTCAAGGGCTGTGACCCCGTTCCCCACAAAGCTTGTGAAGGCTAAGATCGCAACGGTGGCGTACAGCGCGGAAAGAGAGCTTGACACGGCGCTTTACGGCGGCGATACCATTTTCCGCGACAGGCAGTTTGAAAAAATGGACTCGGCAGTGCTGAAAACAACTCTCGACGAGATATTTATCCTCTGGGACCAGCCTGCGAAGTTCCGTTCGGGCTTTGCGGTGAGAGGCGACAGAGTTGTGGTGCCCACCATTTTCGCCAAGATAAACGGCGTTGATGACGGCGACCTTAAAGCCTACTGGCGGCAGGTAGAGGATATGATAACTCCCTTTACCACCTACATCATCAAAGCGCCCTCGTATAAACGCCCTGCGGCGAATATGCTGGCTTCCTATTCACGTTTTGTATCGGGAAACAGGATAGACACCGCAAGCCTTATGAAGTCGCCGCTCAACAAGTACAGCTTTCTTTCCGAGCCTTTGCAGGAGCTTATCTTTGAGAAGATGCAGGCTTGCGCCGAGGACGGCATGCTGGAGCTTGACGACCCTACGGAAAGCATTTGTTACATTATCCATGCGGCTTTAAATCTTGACAGAAGCGTTCTCAGGAGCCTTCAGAAATATGATTTTACCAAGGATATCCCCAAGTTTGTGGTTGTGGACTCTATCGAGGAGCCTTTTTCAAAGCTTGAATGCGTCCAGCTCCTGCTGCTTTCTTATCTGGGCTTTGATGTGCTTATCCTCTCGCCTTCGGGCTACCGCGATATAGAGGCTTACGTTTCGGACGACGCTTTCGAGACTCATACTCTGAATGAGTTTAAATATAACGTTTCGGTTCCTCGGTTCAAGACCCCCGATGAGGCGAAATATCAGAAGCAGAAAAACGGACTTTTCAAAAAATTATTCAGGAAAGGGAGATAATTATGGCATTACAGTTCACCCCATCAGAAGAAAAGAAATCCGATGTTATCCAGGCGGAGGCTACCGTTGCCGAGGATACCTCGAAAACCCTTAATCTCAAAATAACCGAGCCCCAGACCTATTCCATCGTTGACACGAGCAATCAGCTCAAGCAGGAGCTTGCTTCAAGCGATGAGATCGACAAGCTGGTAAGCACTATCAACGCAAACGACCCCAACTCCATCATCACCTTCGGAAATCAGGTGGCAGAGGAGATATCCAAGGCTTCCGACCAGGTGCTCAATTCCATGAATATGTCTCAGCTTGACGACTCAAGCGAGCTTCTCAATGCGCTCAAGAACATTATGGACCAGTTTGACGCAAAGGAGCTTACCGAAGAGAAAAAGGGTCTTTTTGCAAATCTCAGACGTCAGCTTGACAAGATACTCGCCAAGTACCACACCATGGGCGAGGACGTTGACAAGATCTATGTTCAGCTCAAGCAGTATGAGAGCGAGATACAGCAGTCCAATGTGAAGCTTGAGACTATGTACAACGCTAACATCGAATACTACAAGCAACTCCTCAAGTACATCATGGCAGGCGAGCAGGCGTGTAAGGAGCTTGACCAGTATATTGAGGATTTCCGCGTAAAGGTACAGAACAATCCCGACGCAGGCACTGCGGCTATGGACCTCCAGACCCTTGAGCAGACAAGAGGCATTATGGAGCAGAGAGTAATGGACCTTAAGATTGCGGAGAACGTTGCTATGCAGACCGTTCCTATGCTCAAGGCTATGGAATTTTCAAATATCAACCTTATCAGAAAGATAAATTCCGCATTCATCATCACCATGCCTGTATTCAAGCAGGCTCTGGCTCAGGCTGTTATGCTCAAGAGACAGCGTATCCAGGCGGACGCTATGAAGGCTCTTGACGACAAGACCAACGAGCTGCTCATCAAGAACGCTCAGAACACCGTTGACCAGACAAAGATAACCACTATGCTGGCAAACGGCAGCTCCATCAAGGTAGAGACTCTCGAAAAGACATGGCAGACTATTGTTTCGGGTATCGACGAGACAAGAAAGCTCCAGGAAGAGGCTCGTGCAAAGCGCGCCGAGGACAGCAAGCGTCTTGAAAAGCTGAAGGAAGAATACAAGGCTAAAATGAACAGCTGATAATTCTTGAGATGGGGTGCGTTCGGCGGGCGCACCCTTACACCTGCACAGATGCAGGAGATACATATATCATCAACCGTCGGGAATGGAGTAAAATCGGTTATGGGAATGACTATGACTCAGAAGATACTTGCGGCTCACGCAGGTCTTGACAAGGTAGAGGCAGGACAGCTCATCAAGTGTAAGCTGGATATGGTGCTGGGCAACGATGTTACCACCCCTGTTGCTATCAACGAATTTGAAAAGGCAGGCTTTACAAAGGTCTTTGACAATACTAAGATCTCGATGGTAATGGACCATTTCACGCCTAACAAGGACATCAAGTCCGCCGCTCACACCTTGCAGTGCAGGACCTTTGCAGGCAAGTATGACATCAAGCATTATTACGATGTGGGCGATATGGGCATTGAGCACGCGCTGCTCCCCGAAAAAGGCATTGTTGCTTCCGGCGAGTGCATTATCGGCGCTGACAGCCACACCTGTACATACGGCGCTCTGGGCGCATTCTCCACAGGCGTCGGTTCTACGGATATGTGCGCAGGAATGGCGACGGGCGAGGCTTGGTTCAAGGTGCCTTCCGCTATCAAGTTCAACCTCAAGGGCAAGCTGAATGAATATGTAATGGGCAAGGACGTTATCCTCCACATTATCGGTATGATAGGCGTTGACGGCGCACTTTACAAGTCTATGGAATTTTCCGGCGAAGGTCTTGCTTCCCTTTCAATGGACGACAGACTTTCCATGGCTAATATGGCTATCGAGGCAGGCGCAAAGAACGGCATTTTCGCTGTGGACGACATAACAAGAGAATATCAGAAGGGCAGAGTTGACAGGGAATACAAGGTTTATGAGGCTGACGAGGACGCTGTTTATGACGCAGTTTACGACATCGACCTTTCCGAGATAAAGCCCACCGTTTCCTTCCCCCACCTTCCCGAGAACACAAGAACTCCCGACAACTGGGGCGATGTTGAGATACAGCAGGTAGTTATCGGCTCCTGCACAAACGGACGTCTTGAGGATATGGAAATGGCTGCTAAGATACTCGAGGGCAGGCATATTGCAAATGGCGTTCGCTGCATAGTTATCCCCGCAACTCAGCAGGTTTACCTGGAGTGCTGCAAGAGGGGCTATATGGAGACATTCATCAACGCAGGCTGCGCTGTTTCCACTCCTACCTGCGGTCCCTGTCTGGGCGGTCATATGGGTATCCTTGCAAAGGGCGAAAGAGCCGTTGCCACCACAAACAGAAACTTTGTGGGACGTATGGGTCATCCCGAGTCGGAGGTTTATCTGGCATCTCCCGCTGTTGCGGCAGCTTCGGCAGTAACAGGCAAAATTTCTCAGCCCTCCGAGATAATGTAACCACTATTTACCGAAAGGAACGATATTACAATGAAGGTTTGCGGAAAAGTACATAAATACGGAGATAACGTTGACACCGACGTTATCATTCCTGCAAGATATCTGAACACTGCCGACCACAAGGAGCTTGCGGCTCATTGTATGGAGGATATTGACGTTGATTTCGTGAAGAACGTGAGCGAGGGAGATATTATGGTAGCCGAGCAGAATTTCGGCTGCGGCTCCTCCAGAGAGCACGCTCCCATTGCCATTAAGGCAAGCGGTATTTCCTGCGTTATCGCTTCCACCTTTGCGAGGATATTCTACCGCAACGCCATAAACATCGGTCTGCCCATTATGGAGTGCGACGAGGCGGCTAAGGATATTGACAAGGGCGACGAGGTGGAGATAGATTTCGACACAGGCGTTATCACCAACAAAACAAAGGGTCACACCTATCAGGCTCAGCCCTTCCCCCAGTTTATCAAGGAGATAATAAATGCAGGCGGTCTGCTTAATTCGCTGAAAAAGTGATCATTTAAACGGGAGCATTTTATATTATGCTCCCGTATTTGAAATTTAAGGAGAATGTTTGAAAATCAAAGATTTTCAAACCGAGTTTTGTTTCTTTGTCTGATGATAAAGAAACAAAACTCTCAGGAAAGGAATGTCATTAGAATGAATAAGAAAATTGCAGTAATAAAGGGCGACGGTATCGGTCCCGAGGTGGTTTCCGAAGCTATGAAGGTGCTTGACAAGGTTGCAGACAAATTCGGTCACAGCTTTGAGTACGATCAGCTTCTTATGGGCGGCTGCTCAATTGACGCAAACGGCGTTCCCCTTACCGATGAAACTATCGAAAGAGCAAAGGCTGCGGACGCTGTGCTTATGGGCTCAATCGGCGGAAATACCGCCACATCTCCCTGGTATAAGCTCCCTGCGGATAAGCGCCCCGAGGCAGGTCTTTTAAAGCTGAGAAAGTCCCTCAATCTCTTTGCAAATCTCCGTCCCGCGCTTCTTTACGGCGAGCTTAAGGACGCCTGCCCCTTAAAGGCTGAAATTGCCGAGCGGGGCTTTGATATGATGATAATGCGCGAGCTTACGGGCGGTCTTTACTTCGGCGCAAGAAAGACCGAGGAGGTTGACGGTGTTATGACCGCCACCGACACTCTTACATACAACGAAAACGAGATAAGAAGGATCGCCATACGTGCCTTTGATATCGCTATGAAGCGCAGAAAAAAGGTAACAAGCGTTGACAAGGCGAATGTCCTCGATTCATCAAGACTGTGGAGAAAGATAGTTGAAGAGGTGGCAAAGGATTACCCCGAGGTTTCCTATGAGCATATGCTGGTGGACAACTGCGCAATGCAGCTTGTAAAGGACCCTGCTCAGTTCGATGTGGTGCTCACAGAGAATATGTTCGGCGATATCCTTTCCGACGAGGCTTCCATGATAACAGGTTCCATCGGTATGCTTGCCTCCGCAAGCCTTAACGACACAAAGTTCGGTCTTTACGAGCCCAGCGGCGGCTCTGCGCCCGATATCGCAGGTCAGAACAAGGCTAACCCCATTGCCACCATTCTTTCCGCAGCAATGCTCCTGCGCTACTCCTTTGATATGGACAAGGAGGCTGACGCTGTTGAAGCGGCTGTTGCAAAGGTGCTGAAGGACGGCTACCGCACAGGCGATATTATGTCCGAGGGTATGAAGCTCGTTTCCTGCTCGGGTATGGGCGATGTTATTGCCGAAAATATCTGACGATATATCCGCTGCCCTGCTTCGTTTCGTGAAGCAGGGCGTTTTTCTGCATATTAACAGAAACTGCTTGAAATGTTAATCGGAATGTGATATAATATTTTAATATGCTGTGTATGTGAGGTGTTGGAAGTGAAGAAAACGGTTCCCGCTGCGTTTGCCGCCGCTGTTATATTATGCGGCTGCACAGAACAGTATGAGCCTATGCGGCAGCTCCCACCCGAGCAGACTACGACGCAGACTTCATCTACATATACGGGCACAACAGTGGATTTCATATATGTTTCCACCTCCGCCACACCCCGCAGACCCACAAACGAACTCCTAATGCCCGATTTTCCCGAAATGGACGGTGACCCCTTCGACGAGAGATTTTATGAGCTGTTTACCGGTGAGATGGCGGAGACGGCGGATATACGCTTCCCCGAGATAACGTCAATGACCATTCCCGAAGCGGATATGCCCGATATGGGGGACATTTTTTCGGAAACAGCGCCGTCATACGAGTCTGCCGATGTACGGTTTACCGAGACTCCCGAAACGGCAGTCACCGAAGCTCCCGAGGAAACATCCGATACTGCTGCCGAGACCGTTACCGCAGGCAGCTTTGTTTCGGCGACCGTTATTTCCGAAACCACCGAAAGGATTTCCGTTCCATCGGAAACTCCTTATGAGACCGATGATATTTCCGTTACATTCCCTTCATCGGAAAACTTCGACATAAACGACTATATGCCCTCGGAACAGGATTATCCCGAGTTTTCCTCGTTCGATATAAACGGCTTGTTTCAGCCATAAATTCATCTGAAAGGACAAAAATAAAATGCCTATCAATATACCCGATAATCTCCCCGCCGCCGAAACTCTCAAGGAGGAAAAAATATTCTGTATGACGGGCACCACCGCCTCCCATCAGGATATCCGTCCCTTGAGAATTGCCATACTGAACCTTATGCCCAAAAAGATAGAAACGGAAACTCAGATACTGAGACTTCTCAGCAACACCCCCATTCAGGTGGACATTGAGTTTCTCCAGACCGCTTCCCACGTTTCCAAAAACACTCCCCTTTCCCATCTGAACAAGTTTTACACCACCTTTGATTCGGTGAAGGACCAGAAATTTGACGGACTTATCATCACAGGCGCGCCTGTGGAGCAGATGGAATACGAGGAAGTGGATTACTGGGACGAGCTTTGCAGGATAATGGACTGGTCCCTTACCAATGTATTCTCCACCTTCCACATCTGCTGGGGAGCTCAGGCGGGACTTTATTATCACTATGGGGTTCCCAAATATCAGCTCAAGGAGAAGATGTTCGGTATCTTCCCCCACAAAATAGAGCTGCCCTATCACCCTCTTATCCGCGGCTTTGACGAGACATTTTTTGTTCCCCATTCACGTCACACCGAGGTAAGGCGTGAGGACATCGAGAAGGTAAAGGGGCTTGAGATACTCACGTCCTCGCCTATCTCGGGCATTCACATTGTGGGAGACAGATCCCAGCGGCTTTTCTTTGTGACAGGTCATTCCGAATATGACCGCTTCACTATCTGCGACGAGTATATGCGGGACGTGGAAAAGGGGCTGAAAATAAATATGCCCTACAACTATTTTCCATATAATGATATCGGTCAGCCGCCCCATTTCAACTGGCGCTGCCACGCAAATATGATGTTCTCAAACTGGATAAATTACTGCGTTTATCAGGAAACTCCCTACGATCTGGACAAGCTTACTCCGGTGGTCATTGAGAAGTAAAAAAGGAGGTCCCCTATGCCCCCGTTTGACAGCAGGATAATTTCCGATTATGTGGTGGTCGACCTTGAGACCACAGGGCTTAGTCCCGAAAATGACAGGATAATTGAAATTGCGGCAGTCAGAGTTATAAATGACGCTGTTGCCGACACCTTCAGTACCCTTGTAGACCCTCATCGGCACATTGACAGGTACATTACCGAAATTACGGGGATAGATGACAATATGGTCAAGGGCGCTCCCGATATCGGAGAGGCTATGCCCCGTTTCCTTGAGTTTTTGGGAGATATGCCAATTCTCGGGCATAATGTTATCCGCTTCGACCTGCGCTTTTTGCAGGCTGTGTCCGACTTAGAGGTGTTCTGCGTTGATACCCTTGATATCGCCAATCATATGCACACGGGCAGCTATGGAAAAAGCCTTACTGCTCTCTGCGCACGTTTCGGGGTCATTAACGACAACGCCCACCGCGCTCTCTCGGACTGCCTTGCCACCCATGGAGTGTATCAGAAAATGAAGGAGCATTACCGAAATAACGGTGCATATTTTACTATGGCAGTTTCCTGCGGCAGAAAAGCATATCAGGAGAATATCAGAGCAAAATGCAGGCGCGGAACTGTTCTCACCGCCGAAAAGGACGCAAAAGGCGCTCTTCTTCTCTCCGCCGGCGGCTGCCCCGTGGGAACTGTTTCGGGAAGCAGGCAGGAGGAATTTGAGGAAAATATCCGGCTTGTACGGGAGATAACCGTTTCAAAGCTTACCGAAAATGCAAAGGGCAAGCTGCTTTTAGGCGCGGAAGTAAGGCTGGGCGGAAGATGAAAGAAAAAGTCTTTGAATTTCTGCTGAATGTCCCAAAAGGCAAGGTCGTTACATATGGGCAGATAGCAGAGTATACAGGCAATAAAAAAGCCGCAAGGGCTGTGGGGAACATTCTCCACAGAAATCCCGATGAAAATAAATACCCCTGCTACAAGGCAGTTGACAGCAAGGGAAATTTATCAAGGAATTTTGCATTCGGCGGCATTGAAATGCAAAAGGAAAAATTAGAGTCTGAGGGCATTGAGGTCAGAAATTACAAGGTCGATCTCAATACATATAAATGGAATGAAACAAAATAACCTGAGAGATTTTTTATCCTCTCAGGTCATTTTTTACTGTGAAATAAGATTAAGAAGAGTCCTTATAAGCTCTGTTATCTGGGGCTTGGAGAACTGTGCGTCAGCGCCCACAGACTTGCACTTTCTTATCATCTGCTCATCGATAAGCGAAGAGAAGAGGATAACGGGGATATGTTTCAGAATGGGGTCGTCCTTGATAAGCTTTGTGAGCCTGTGACCGTCCATCTTTGGCATCTCGATATCGCTTATAACGCAGGCGATATTATCGGTGATGTCCTCGGCTGTGCAGCGGTTTTTGAAGGTGTTGACATAATCCCATGCGTCCTCGCCGTTCTGGAAGGAGACCACATTCTTGAAGCCTGTGTCCGCAAGGGTGCTTCTTATCATTTTGTTGAGGAAGGGAGAATCGTCCGCAACCACAATGCGCTTGTTTCCTGCGTCAATGCTCGCCTTGTCAACACTGCTGAGACCTGTGGTGTCGATACCGTTGCTGCGGTTGAGGTCTGAAACTATCTTCTCAAAATCGAGTATCATCAGTATTTTTCCGTTTATCTTGGCAACGCCTGTGGATATGCCCATTCCGTCCTGTCCGCCCGAAACTGCGGGAGGCTCAACGATATCCGACCAGGAAATTGTCTGGAAGCCCTTTACAGCAGTTACGTGGAATGCCACCACCATCTGGTTGAACTGGCAGACGATAAAGGTTTTCCTGGAATTTGTCTGGGGAACGTGAAGCACCTTGTGCAGGTCGATAACGGAGATAAGCTTGTCTCTGGGGATAAACACGCCCTCGACCACATCGGGGCCGTTGGGAACGGGTGTTATCTCCTGATCGGTCATTATCTCGCTTACCTTTGCGATGTTAATGCCGTAGCTGTTGTTTCCCACCGTATATTCAAGGAGCTGAAGCTCGTTGGTACCGCTTTCAAGAAGAATTTTTGTGTCCATATATGTACCCGCCTTTCGGAGATATTCCTTTTATTTATTTTATCACAAAACTCCAAAGCATTTGTTAATTTTTTGAAAACATTGTTTAAAATGCATAAAACATATTATTTATCCGTGGTCTCCGCTATAACAATTGCCTGCTGCTCCAGCTCATAAAAACGGGTCTCGAAATCCTCCATTTTAAAGGATACGATACCGTAAAGCGGGTCGTTCATATAAACATACTTCCTTTTCAGGTCATATCCCGTAAGCAGGACGCAGTGCTCATTGCCCGTCCAGGTAACGGTCTTGCCTGTGTCGCTGTCGGTCCAGGAGGGACCCTCGAATGTGGGAAGCATTTTATTCGAGACCCAGACAATAACGGGATAGCCCATATCCGTATATGCATACAGCGCCTGCGGAGTACAGCCCGTAACATTTGTCACATCAAAGCTCCTTGTGGGTATGGTAGCCAGAAACTTATCCGCACACTTTTTTATAACATCGGCGTAGCAGCCGTATGCGTTGACCTCTCGGGGGTCTCCCACGAAGACCCTGCGGTAATCTGAGGCTCGGTACTCCCCTTTTTCAAGAAAAACGTCCGCAAGAACTGTCTTTGATATTTTTATCCCATAGTGGTTTATCGCCATTGCAAGGCTTGTGACCTCGCAGCCCGTAGGCAGCTCGGGCAGCTGCTTTATAAGGGGAACACGAAGCGCCGCACTTCCCGAAAGCTTCCTTACGGGTACAGCCACCTCAATGCGCCTTGAAGCAAGAGACGGCTCCCCTGCGCACCTGACGTCCACAGAGTACACTCCCGAAGCAAGCCCGTTTATCAGCGTTTCCTCACCCGAAGCGGGACGCCAGCTCTGACCGCCGTCAATGGATATAAAATAATTTTTATTATCGTCATAATTTTTAATTCTGACCGAAATGCTGCCGCCGCCGAGCACCTCCTCGGCATATGCCGAAACCGCAGTGAATATCTCGTTTCCCGGCTCTATCCCGCTTTTGCCGATGACCGCAGGCTTTACCTCGGAAAGCCCTCCGTCACCGTACATTACGCGAAGCTGATATGTACCTTCGGGCAGGCTTAGTATGGTAAAGGGCATTTTAACACTGAAATAGCTTTGTCCTCCGTCCATACTCAGACGATAATCGGACTTTCCGCCGTCGGTGACGAAAACCGTCAGTGAGCTGCCCCTGACGGTATATCCGAAACGGGAAGCTTCTGCACAAGCGTCTGTCCCGAACACGCCGCAGCCGATAACAAAGAAAACTGCGGTGAATAAAATTTTCCTTAACATCTGAAACCTCATTTAACGGGTATCTTCTCCCAATCTCCTACCCTGCGCCCGATATCTCCCGAATAGTCCGCAATGCGGAAAACTGCTGTGCAGGAGTCCCCCTCGGAATATATCATACAGGATATTTTCGGGTCCTCCGTACTCACATAGCAGTCCCCGTAAACATAATCGGGGATAACATCGGGGTCGGGATATACAGTCATACGGATATCATATCCGGGGTCGCCGCAGGGAAAGGATATAAGCCTATCAATAAGCTCCTCGTCCTCCGATATATCGGCTGGGAGAGAAAATGCGGCGTAAAAGCAGTTCCCGTCAAAATTTTTATGGAGCCTTGCATATTTAAGTTCTGCCTGCAGTTGTGGATCAAACTGCGGCAGCTCAGCGATCACAGCCGCCTGTTCCTCGGGAGAAAAATCATCGGCATAAAGGGCATAGGAAAAGTATATATTCCCTTTTATAAGCTGCCAGCCGATATAGATCACGGCGAAAATAAGCAGGGAAAGAAAGGTGTAAAGCTTGTTTTTCGGGTCAGCGGCAGGACGAGGAACGCCGTCCTCATTAAGCTCGGGAGCTTCCTCCTCGGAGGGCAGCTCGTCCTTTTTTATCTCATCACTCATTGGCTATTGCTCCTAAACATATAATAAATTATATTATAACACATTTTTCCGATTTTTGCAACCGTACAGAAGGGGTATTTTCAGCTGTAAATGTAAACAAATTATTTTTTTGCAAAAACCCCTTGCCTTTTTTTTACGGGTATGATATAATGTTATAGTCGCATAGATATGGAGACGTATCGAAGTGGTCATAACGGGGCTGACTCGAAATCAGTTAGGGAGTGATCCCCCGCGAGTTCGAATCTCGCCGTCTCCGCCAAAAAGCGTTCTGCAAAAGACAGCACTGTCAATCCGACTGTGCTGTCTTATCTTTTTTGTCAAAATCCCTGCTGTCGATCTGAACACTTGGTAAGCCGATGCTAAAGCGATAATAAATATCGATCCTCTGCTTTATGTGCCCGATATATTCCGATATTTTAATGTTACTATCAACCGCTCCTTCGGGACACCGTTATCCGGTTTCGCTGCTTGACTATATTGGGACTTTGTGGTTTAATGCAGTATAACAGACAGTTCAACTGACCGAGCCATCGTACTATGTATGTACGGTGGCTCGTTTGTTTTATAAAAATATTTCTGAAAGCCTATTGACAAACTGTATTTCAGATGATATAATTGTATACATAGAGATTATACAATTTATACTTGCACAGCCGTCCGGAAGGCTTGCAGGTAATTCAAGGAACCGCTTGTTCAGCGCTTTCTTGACCCCAAGGAGTGTACACTTAAATGAATATCAACATCAGCAATGCAAACGGTGAGGCGATCTATTTGCAGATCGTAAACCAAATCAAGGCGCTGATACTCGAGGGCAAGCTGAAAGAAGGGGAAATGCTCCCATCTATGCGAAATCTTGCTGTCGAACTCCATATCAGCTTTA
>NZ_JBJERV010000027.1:0-3061 GCF_051882455.1 Huintestinicola sp.
GCAGTTTGATCTTGAGATAGACTTCCTCGTTAAGAAGAAGCAGCTTTCGGATATCATCGAAAGATGTATCAAGACTCACGGCACTACGACCACTTCCGAAGTTCTCGACAGAGTAAAGGCTCTCGGATTTAAATACTCAACTAAGGCTGCCATCACCGTTGCTGTATGCGACGCTGAAATTCCTAAGGAAAAGGCTGCTATCCTTGAGGCTGCCGACAAGCAGGTCGAGAAGATAAACGCTATGTACCGCAGAGGCTTTATCTCTGCTGCAGAGAAGTCCAAGCGCTTCATTCAGATCTGGAACGGCGCTACAGACGATGTTACCGAGGCTCTGAAAAACGGTCTCGACAAGTACAACCCCATCTTTATGATGGCGGACTCCGGTGCCCGTGGTTCTATCAACCAGATACGTCAGCTGGCAGGTATGAGAGGTCTTATCGCCAATACCTCCGGTTCCACCATCGAAATGCCTATCAGAGCTAACTACCGTGAAGGTCTTAACATTCTCGAATACTTCATTTCCTCCCGTGGTGCCCGTAAGGGTCTTGCCGATACGGCGCTGCGTACTGCGGACTCCGGTTACCTTACAAGACGTCTCGTAGACGTTTCTCAGGACGTCATTATCCGTGAGGAGGACTGCGGTACCGACGAGGGTATCGAGATCTACACCATCAAGAACGGCAACGAGATGATCGAGCCTCTCCAGGAAAGACTTCTGGGAAGATACCTTCTCGAGGACCTCTACGATCCCGCAACAGGAAGTCTCCTTATCAGCAAGAACAAGCTCATTACCGACGCTGACGCCAAGAAGATCGTTGACGCAGGCGTTGAGAGAGTCAAGATACGCTCCGTTCTTAACTGCCACGCTAAGCACGGCGTATGCGCTAAGTGCTACGGCGCGAATATGTCCAACAACAACCTCGTTGCTGTTGGCGAGGCTGTCGGCGTAATCGCTGCTCAGTCCATCGGTGAGCCCGGTACTCAGCTTACCATGAGAACCTTCCATACGGGCGGTATCGCGTCTGCCGAGGATATCACACAGGGTCTTCCCCGTGTCGAAGAGCTGTTCGAGAGCAGACGTCCCAAGAATGCGGCTATCATTGCTCGCTTCGGCGGCAAGGTCAGCATGACCGAGATAAAGAACACCAGAAACGTTATCATCACCGACCCCGAGACAGGCGACGAGGAATACTATCCCGTTCCCTACGGCTACAAGATCAAGGTACACGAGGGCGATACCGTTAACAAGGGCGACGCTCTTACAGAGGGCTCCGTTAATCCCGGAGATATCCTTGAGATACTCGGTCAGCAGGCTGTTCAGAACTACATCATCACCGAGGTCCAGAAGGTTTACCGTCTCCAGGGTGTTGATATCAACGACAAGCACATCGAGGTCATTGTCCGTCAGATGCTCAAGAAGGTACGTATCGAGGATGGCGGCTCCACATTCATGCTCCCCGGAGCTGTGGCTGACCGCAAGGAGATATTCGAGGAGAACCAGAAGCTCAAGGCAAGAATGGACGCAGGCGAGGAGGATATCAGACTCATCACCTTCAAACCCATTATCCAGGGTATCACAAAGGCTTCCTCCAACTCCGACAGCTTCCTGTCCGCAGCTTCCTTCCAGGAGACCACAAGGGCTCTTACAGACGCTGCTATCAAGGGCAAGAGCGACCACCTTCTCGGACTCAAGGAGAACGTTATTATCGGTAAGCTTATCCCCGCAGGTACCGGTATGGACGTTTACAACAACGTTCAGCTGGTCAAGACCGAAACGGCTCCCGAGCATACCGTGCTTCATTAAAATATCACTCAGGGCAGTCCCGAAAAGGGCTGCCTTGTTTGTTAATTTGCCCTATTTAAAGGGATTTGACTCCGTTCTCAGTTGTAAAAAGCGACAAAAACATTTTTTAACTCCCGAATTTGTATAAAATGCTTGACAAGCGGGGAAAATGCGTGTATAATAATAAAATGTGTGATGGTATAAATTCGTACCGACCACGGAAATCTATGAAAGGAGATGTATCAATGCCTACCTTTAATCAGTTAGTTCGCAAGGGAAGAGACGTTATTGAGAAGAAGTCCACTGCTCCCGCTCTTCAGAAGGGCTACAATGCCAAGAAGAAGGTTGCTATCGACCTCAGCTCACCTCAGAAGAGAGGCGTTTGCACCGCTGTAAGAACCGCTACCCCTAAGAAGCCTAACTCCGCTATGAGAAAGATCGCCAGAGTTAAGCTCACAAACGGCAACGAAGTTACAGCCTACATTCCCGGTATCGGACACAACCTTCAGGAGCACTCTGTTGTTCTCATCAGAGGCGGAAGAGTTAAGGACCTCCCCGGTGTGCGTTATCACATCATCAGAGGTACTCTCGACGCTCAGGGTGTTGCTAAGAGAAACCAGGCACGTTCCAAGTACGGTGCCAAGAAGCCCAAGGCAGGAGCTAAGTAATAGCTTTCTGTAAAAAATTTTTGTAGACTCAGATGAAGCCACACAGCGATCAATTTTTTTATTGTGGAGTATTCATTTTTATATAGATGGACCTCTGCATTGGACGACGTGTCGTGGAAGAAACGAGTACCTATGATATCATTACTATGAAGGAGGGAAGTATTGTGCCAAGAAGAGGTAAAATAGCTAAGCGTGAGGTTCTTTGCGACCCCGTTTACAATTCAGAGATCGTTACCCGCCTTGTCAACAATATAATGCTCGACGGTAAGAAGGGCGTTGCTCAGAAGATCGTTTACGGAGCTTTTGAAATTGTTGCTGAAAAGACAGGAAAGGACGCACTTGAGGCGTTCAACGAGGCTATGGAGAACATCATGCCTCTCCTGGAGGTAAAGGCTCGCCGCGTCGGCGGTGCTACCTACCAGGTTCCTATGGAGGTTAGACCCGAGAGAAAGCAGACTCTTGGACTCAGATGGCTTACTACTTACGCAAGAGCAAGAAACGAGAAGACCATGAAGGAAAGACTCGCAGCCGAGATCATGGACGCTATGAACGGACTGGGCGGCGCTTGCAAGAAGCGTGAGGATACTCACAAGATGGCTGAAGCTAACAA
>NZ_JBJERV010000028.1:0-13417 GCF_051882455.1 Huintestinicola sp.
TAGGATTTTACGTTTCCGAAGCTGTCCGCAACGGCGATAAGCGCGCCTGCGGGACCGTTTCCGTTCATTCTCAGGGTAAGGGTGTCTTTTTCGCCTTTAAGACCTATTCCCATAAGGGAAGCGGCAACGGTGAGACGTCCCAGAGCGGCGGTGACTACCGCAGAGGTCTGATGTATTCTTTCAATTTCCGAGACCATATCCGTTGCGTCAATGGCTGTTGCCACAACGGAAGCGTCCTCGGATATGGTTCTGACTATTTTTGCCATAATGGGTTGCTCCTTTATAAATTATGCGCGGGCATGGCAGGCTTTTTTGCGGCAAATACCAGCTTTTCGCTGTCCTGTCGGGGCGGCTCGAGTGAATCAAAGTCATATACCCCTTCAATGGTCATTCCCGACTCGGCAAGAGCCTGTTCTATTATCTCACGCGGGAAGGCAATTTCCGAAAGCTCGTCGGTGTATCTGGTAAATAAGCCCTTTTCGTCTTTCTCGAAAATATCCAGGGAAATGTCCACACGACAGTCGGGGGAGTCCTCCGCAAAGCTGTTCTGCCATACGCAGTAAACGTCCTCAAGGTCATAGACGAAGGTGTTGTTTGCTAAGATATTCCTGTGCTTATAGGGGGTGTTCACGTCGAAAATGAACAGTCCTCCCGGCTCGCAGAAAAGGGAAACTCTCTCAAAGGTCTTTCTGATATCCTCAAGGCTGCCAAGGTGATTTAAGCTGTCGAGAGCGCAGAGGGTAACGTCTATGGTGCCGAACATATCAAGCTTTGTCATATCCTGACAAAGATACTGAATGGGCAGACCGCTCTCAAATTTCTTGTCCATAGCGCAGGAGAGCATTTCCTCCGAAGCGTCGGTGCCGATAACGTCATAGCCCAGCCTTGCCATTTCCTCGGACAGGCTGCCCGTTCCGCAGGCAAGGTCTAAAAGTATGCCCTTTCTGCCCCCGTGGAGCTTTATGAGCCTGTCAAAATATTCCGCTCTCGCTTTGTAGGAGATGTTTTCGGTGAGCTTATCGTAAAAATACGCAAATGCGCTGTAGCCGCTCAATTTCAGCCGTTCCCTTCAGCGCCTGTGTTCACGCCGAGTATCTCGTCGGTGCTGGTGTTTTTCAGGCGGTCGAATACGATACGGTAGCCCTCGCCGCTGTACTTGCTGTTAAGGGTGCGGTTCACGCGGCTGATGGTGGCGGTACTTGCTCCCGTGCTTGCCACGATGTTGTTGTATATCTTCTTCTCCGAAAGCATTTTTGCAACAAGCATTCTCTGGGAGAGGGATTTCAATTCGAGAGAGGTGCAGAGGTCGTCAAGAAATTTTGCGCACTCCTCCCTTGTTTCGAGGCAGAGTATCGCGTCATAAAGAAAGCTCAGGCTCTTTTCGTCTGCTCTGTTTTCATCCATGATTTATACAGTCCTTTCGGTAAAATAGTTTTTGATATGCCATACTTCTATTTTAGCACTCTAAAATATAAAAGTAAAGGGGTATGGGCATTTTTTAATATTTTTGTAACATTTTTTCTCTTCCGGGGATCTTATATATCTTCCCGTTGTCATCGTCTGAAAATTTGCACAACCTGCCCCGAATTATCGCTCCCGAAAATAGTCGAATTTCCGAAATGAAAAAACCGCCCCGAATTGTATTGACGGCGGAGCGATATTGGTTTATACTTATTATGTATAGCTGTCAGTTTCCGTCGGATACCGGGAGCGGGCATATTACTTCTTATAAAGGAGCCTTTTACATTGAATACAATTGTTTCCGCTTCCATTCTTAGCGCAGATGTCTGCCGCCTGGGAGAAGAGCTTGACAGGATAAAGCAAAGCGGCTGCGACCATGTTCATTTTGACGTTATGGACGGAGTTTTCGTGCCTAATATCAGCTTCGGTGTACCTGTTCTTGCAGGAGTCCGCAGGCATACGGATATGTTCGTTGACGTTCATCTTATGATAACAGACCCGTTAAAATACGTGGAGGTCTTTTCCGACAACGGAGCGGATATGATAAGCTTTCATCTTGAGAGCAGTTCCGACCCTGCCGCTGTCATTTCCGAGATAAGGGCACGGGGCAGGAAGGCAGGCATTGCCATAAAGCCCGCAACGCCCGTGAGCGAGGTCCTTCCCTTTGTAAAATCGGTGGATATGGTCCTTGTGATGACCGTTGAGCCGGGCTTCGGGGGACAGGGCTTTATGCACGAGATGCTTGGCAAGATACGTGAGCTTAAAGCATACATCGACAGGGAATGTCCCGGCGTCCACATTCAGGTGGACGGGGGCATAAATGCCGAAACTGCCGCTCTTGTGAGAGAGGCAGGGGCAGATATCCTTGTGGCAGGCTCGTATCTTTTCAAGGGGGATATGGCAGAAGCTGCACGTTCAATGAGATAAGCCCGACAGTATTTCCACCGCATTTTTTGAGATGACCACCTTGTCGTGCTCGGACAGCTTTGCCAGAGCCGATTCGTCCGCAGGCATCATCATTCCCGTTTCCGAAAGGCTTTCGTACAGAAGGGTATCATCGGGCAGGCGCACTATGAGCCTTAAATATCCTTTACCGCCCGTAACGGCGCTTTCGGGGCAGGAAATGCTCAGAGACTTTATCTTTTTGCATATCCTTATAAGCTCCTCCGCGGAAGCTGTGGTTATTATCATCGGGCTGACTGTTATCTGCTGCGGCTTTCGTGTCATAATAAAAACGCACCCTCCCCACCTTACGGGAATTATCTCTACAGATACGGTATATTTCCCCTTTTCGGGAAAAGCTCTGACCACCAGTTCGGAAATGAGCAGCGATGCCGTGGGAGAGCCTTTATGCAGCTCCTCTGCACAAAGACCGAGCAGGCTCAGCTCGCTTTCGGACATGACTGCTCTTGCCCTGTGTATCTCCGTTCGTTCGATACGCAATCAAACACCACCTTTACTTCAAGGATATATTTATATGAAAAAGAAAGAACCCCGTATGCTCACCACCTTTGTTCGTGAGCAAAGGGAAAAAACAGGCCGCCCCGAGGATTTCGGAGCGATGATAAATATGCTTTTAGTGCTTCTGGTAACGGCGGCAATGTCCGTATATTACTACGGAATGAGGGCGGCTGTGCTGTGCCTTCTTTGCGTCGGGGTATGCTGGGGGCTTGATGTACTCTGTCTTATCATACAGAGAAAAAGTCTGCATATCCACGATGTTTCGCCCATAATTACGGGGCTTACCATTGCGCTTATGCTGCCTGCCTCCGTGCCGTATACCATAGCCGCCGCTGCCTGCGCCTTTGCCATATGCATTGCCAAGCATCCTCTCGGAGGTCACGGAAGGGAGATATTTAACTGCGCTGCGGCAGGATATATTTTCGCAGAGCTTTGCTTTCCAGCGGCTGTGCTGTCCTATCCCAAGCCTATGACATCGCTTCCTCTCACAAATGTGATAACAGAGGGGCTTTATCCCTCCTTTACCTCGGCGGCAATGCGCTCCACGTCTGCTTCCTATACGGATATAGAGCTGCTTATCGGCAATTTTACGGGGCCGATGGGCTGTACCTTCACCGTTCTTACCGCTGTGTGCGCACTGTATCTCATATCCCGTAAAGCCATATCGGGAACGGTATTCTTTACAGAGCTTGCTATAGTTCTGGGCTGGAGCCTTGCGGCAGGAGGCGTTTTCAGGGTAAAGACCGCTCTTGTGGGCGGTATGCTCCTTTTCGGATCATCGGTGCTTTCCTGCGATAACGGTATCGTTCCGAAAACCTTTCCCGAAAAAATTCTCTTCGGCGTTATTTCGGCGGCGATACTTATTGCAGCAGGGGAGATATCACGGCTTGAAAATCCTGTGGTCTATGCGGCGGTGCTTGCTGCGCCATTCGGCAGGCTTACGGGCAAATTCGGTGAGTTTGCACGCAGAAGAAAGAGAGCAAAAAGCATTTTCGGAAAGTATGCCGATGATATCAACGAAACTATTGCAATGACTGGGGGCGGCGATGATGGAAGCGGCTAAGAAAAAATGGTCCTTCGCGGAGGGACTTTTCACCCATAATCCCGTATTTGCGGCGGGAATGTCCCTTGCCCCTGCCATAATCATAGCAAACACCTTCCGCGGAGCGGTCACCTATGCGGCAGTATTCTCCTCGGTAACGCTTATGTCGCTGATGATATCATCCTTTCTGCCGAGAAAGCTGCCCTATGCCCTTCGTATAATATTATATACCTTTATTGCGGCGGCTGTGTATATCCCGTTCTGTATTTTTTTTGAAGGACGTCTGGATTACGATCTGTCAAAGCTGGGCGTTTTCCTGCCTATGATAGTTTCGGGCGAATTTATAACCCGTGCCTCTGAGCTGAGATTTTTCCGTATGGAAAAGGGCAGAATGATACTTGACGTGATATCCCACATTATGGGCTTCTGCTGGGCGGTCATTCTTCTCGGCTTTGTGAGAGAGCTTTTATCCTCCGGCGGTATTGACGGCACGCTTTACGGCGTCGGATTTACTATCCCCATTCTGAACGCTCCCTGCGGCGGATTTATCCTTATCGGGCTTATGGGTGCTTTTATCAGAATGTTCAGAAAGGAGGGCCGTGATAAATGAATGAAACGGGCTTTTTTCAAAGTCTGCTGACCTCGGTGCTGATGTCGGTAATTGCCGAGAATTTCGTTTTTGCCAGAGCCTTAGGCGTAACGCCCATGATAGCCGCGGCTAAAAACAAAAGGACGCTGCCGGGCGTCTGCGCGGGAGTTTCCTACTTTACTGCGGCGGCTTCCATAGCGATGTGGGGATTTTCACAGCTTCCCTTTGCGGCTGAGCGGGACAGGCACTATCTTGTGGCGCTTTATGCTCTTATCGTGGGCAGCATTTATCTTGTCACCCTTCTTTGCGCATTTCTGTTCGTAAGGAGCAAATTTCCCAAGTTTAAAAAATATGTGCATATTTCGGCGTTTAACAGCGCAGTTATGGGTACAATATTTCTGAGCGCATCGGGCTGCAGCACCTTCGGAGAATATCTTATTTTCGGACTGACTGCGGGTCTGGGCTTTACGGCGGCCTCATATATGCTGTCGGGAGTTTACGCACAGCTTTATTCCAAGGACGTTCCGAGAGCGTTCCGAGGCTATCCTGCTGTGATGATATTTTCGGGAATAATGGCAATGGCGGTGTACGGCATTTTAGGTCACGCACCTGCTTATATATAGATCATTAGAATTATGAAAGGACAACAAAATGAAAAGAAAAAAGAAAATTTTCAAGCCCAAAAGGCATTATAAAATAAAAAGAAGAAACGAAAATGCGGTGAAGATAATCGCAGGTGCGGCGGCTGTTGCGGCGCTTATTTTCGTGGGCTACAGCGTTGCGGGACCTATCGGAAGATACATCGCTTCCCGTCCCGACAGAACTGAGTCCGAGCCCTGGACTCCTTCGGACACAGATGTGGTTACGGAGAGCGTGACTGCTGCTCCCGAAAGTGTTTCCGAGGCTGTAAACGGCGTTCAGACTGAGAGCTTGCCTGCCGTGAGCGAGACTTCGCCCATAGCCGGTGAAACAACTCAGGCACCTGCCCTTTCCGAGACTGAGCCCTCCGAAACTGCCCCTGCTGCCGTTGTCAGAGAGGGCGGAGCGGCATATTACCTTGACCCCGACAGTATGTCGGACGCAGACAGCCTGAATGCCGCTCTGGACGAGCTTGGGGCAAGCGGCTGCAGCGCTGTGATATTCCCCGTAAAGACCGAGGGGGGAGTGTTCCGCTACGCAACAGAGCTTGATTTTGTGGACACCGTTATCGACGGCAATGACCCCGTTGTTTCCGAGCTTTCCGCTTCGGATATCGTAAACGCCGCCGTAAGCAGAGGACTGCGCCCCGTTGCGCTTGTTTCCGTGCTTTACGACAACAACCGCTATGGCGATTACCGTGACGGCTCCTACAGGAGCGAGGACGGTGACACATGGCTTGATACCTCTCCCGACAAGGGCGGCAAGCCCTGGCTCTCTCCCTTTGATGAAACTGCGCAGGAGTATCTCTGCGACATCGTCACAGAGCTTGGAAAAGCAGGCTTTACCGAGGTTATCTGCGATGATTTCATCTTCCCCGAGTTCCGTTCTTCGGATATTGATATGCTGGGTGAGGAGGTTTCTCCCTACAGCGACCGTTATCACGCTCTTACCTCCCTTGCGGTGATGATGAACAATGCAGGAAATGAGGCAGGAACTCAGGTCATGCTGAGAATTACGGCAAATTCCGTTATCAGAGGCTACAGCGAGCTTTTCCATCCCGATGAGCTTGATGGCTGTCAGATAATGATAGATTACTCGGAAAACAACATCAGCCGCACAATGGTGGCAGGAAATGAGGAAGTCATTCTCGATGATATGGATATGTACGAGAAGATAACCGCTGTTTACGGAGAAGTTTCCTCACGCTGCGGCGAGCTGCCCGTATATCCTATGCTTGACAGGGAGTCTATGTCTGCGGACGACTTTGACGAGGCTGTCAAGGCGCTTACCGCTATGGGCTATGACAAGTATTACGTTTATTGAGCGAAAGGCGTTACATAGATGGAAATAAATTACATTCAGGCGGTAAGGGATATTTTTTCAAAAAGAGAAGCTCCGCCCCTGTGCTGCGTTCACAGCTATGGCTGTCAGCAGAACGTGAGCGACGGTGAGAAGCTCAAAGGGCAGCTTTGTCTTATGGGCTGCGGCGTTACCGACGATATGACCGCCGCTGACATTATAATCCTCAACACCTGCGCCGTCCGTGAAAACGCCGAGCTGAAGGTCTACGGCAATATCGGAGAACTGAAGCGTCTCAAGGAGCAGAAGCCCGATATGTTGATCGCTGTGGGCGGCTGCATGGGGCAGGAGCCTAAAACGGCGGAGAAGATAAAAAAGTCCTACCGTCATGTGGACATCGTTTTCGGTACATTTGCCGCAAAGGAGCTTCCACGGCTCATTTACGAGGCGCTTACTCAGAGAACATTTATCGTTGACACAGCCGAGCGAAACACCGAATGCTTCGAGGATATCCCTGCGGTGAGGAGCGAGAAATATAAGGCAGGGGTCTCCATAATGTACGGCTGCAACAATTTCTGCTCCTACTGCATCGTGCCTTACGTAAGGGGCAGGGAGCGGAGCAGAAGCCCCGAAAAGATTATTGAGGAGATAAAAAGGCTCGTTTCCGACGGCTGCAAAGAAATAATGCTTTTGGGGCAGAATGTCAATTCCTACGGCAGGGGACTTGAGGAGAAAATAGATTTTCCCGAGCTGCTTCGGCGTATCGACAATATTGACGGGGATTTCAGAGTGAGATTTATGTCCCCCCACCCCAAGGACGCCACAAAAGAATTTTTCGATGTTATTGCGGAAAGCAAAAAGATATGCCGCAGCGTTCATCTGCCATTACAGTCGGGAAGCGACCGCATTTTAAAGGCGATGAACAGGCGCTATACCGCAGAGCAGTATATGGATATGGTGGAATATGCACGAAAGGTAATGCCGGGTCTTTCCATATCCACAGATATTATCGTGGGCTTTCCAAACGAGACTTACGAGGATTTCAAGCAGACACTTGATATCGTCAAAGCGGTAAAGTACGACAACATTTTTTCCTTTATTTACTCAAAGCGGACAGGAACAAAGGCTGCCGAGATCATCGACCATACCTCCGAGGAGGACAAGGGAAAATGGTTTCGCGAGCTGCTTGCAGTCCAGCGTGAGATATCCGAGGAGCATTACAAGCGCTTTCTGGGAGCGGAATTTGACGTTCTTTTTGACGGCACATACAAGGAAGAATTTATCAGCGGCAAGAGCGGCGAGTTTATCATCACCCTTGTGAAAGGCTCTCCCGAGCTTATCGGGACCATGAGAAAGGTGAGGGTCACAAAGACTCATAACTGGGCGGTGGAGGGTGAGCTGGTATAGAGCATAACGGAATTATTAAAAGGCGTTTTTCCGAAATGGAGAACGCCTTTTTTGATATGTTAATTTTCAGTGAACACTGTAACGAACATCACCTCCCGGCGTTTAATCTATGAAAAGGAAAGGAGGCTTCCCAATGAGGCAGGAAGAGCAATACAAGGAATACGCCGACAGGGTGTACAAATATCTCATGAGCCTCAGCGGAGGAAACGACAGCCTTTCCGAGGAGCTTACCCAGGAGACCTTTTTCCGAGCCATAACCCACGCCGAAAGCTTTGACGGCAATGTTAAAATGACAACATGGCTCTGCGCCATTGCGAAAAATCTCTACATATCCCATCTGCGAAAGGAAAAGCGGCGTGCGGACAGCGAGCCCGAGGATATCCCCGTTGATACGGACATTTCGGGAAGAATGGAGCAGAGGGATATATACAAGGCTGTTCACCGTCTCCCCGAGCCGTACCGCGAGATAGTGCTTCTAAAGATACACACGGACATGAGCTTTGCTGAGATAGGGGAGATATTCGGAAAATCGGAGACATGGGCGAGAGTTACGTTCTTTCGCGGAAAAGAACGGCTGAGAGAAATTCTGAAAGGAGAGGATATTTTATGAAAACAGACTGCGATATCATCAGAGACCTGCTTCCTCTTTACTCGGACAAGGTATGTTCGGAAAGCAGCAGGCGGCTTGTTGAAGAGCACTGCGCCCGGTGTGAAGAATGCTCCGA
The DNA here is from genome assembly GCF_051882455.1 of Huintestinicola sp. NCBI lineage: Bacteria > Bacillati > Bacillota > Clostridia > Eubacteriales > Oscillospiraceae > Huintestinicola > Huintestinicola sp. The sequence continues at coordinate 8,624 of NZ_JBJERV010000028.1, forward strand.
ACAGCTTCTTGCAATGTCCGCAGAGCTTCCTCGGGAGGAAAAGGCAGGAGGGGCGAAAAATCCGCTGAAAAAAACAAAACGGCATTATCTGAAGCTGGCAGTTTTAACGGCGGCGCTGGCGGTGCCTCTGGCTGTGGTTATCTGTGTTTTCGGGGCAATAACCGTCAATGAAAATTACAGAAGCAGGCAGATAAGCTGGTCGTCCATTTCAGCAGAGTGTGATATGAAGAATTTCGGTCGTATGCTCAAAACCGGAAATTACCGTGAAGCACTTTCAATGGTGGGCTTCAAGGGACTTGACGGAGTTAACAGAAAAAATGAGGGAGAGTTGCTTGATGTCTATACGAAAATATTTGAAGATTTCTTTTCAGAGTACCCCATATCATATATTGAATGTGAAGCGCAATATATTGCAGGCTATATGAAGGGCGAGCTTGATCTTTATCTTGACGAAAAATATACGGCTGATATTCCGTTAAAGGTGTACATCAGCTTTGACAGGGACGAGGCGGGAGATTGCTTTATCACTCAGGCAATGGTGAACTGCTATGATACTTCCGATAAATACGAGGGCAGGGAAGATGAATGTGGGGAAATTTATAATAAATTTATGGTTCCATTCTATCCGGGCAGTTTGTCTGTGGAAATGCTTGAGGACGCTCTCAGAGGAACAGATCTGAACAGTCCCGAAGTATATACTCCAAAATATAGAGAATTAGATATTGCACGTTCCAAAGTCTATAGTGAAAATGTTGATGAAGATGGATTTGTTGACGGTACAGATGATGAAGTCAAAAAAATGGATAGGTCTGTTTATGAATATAGGGTTTATTACAGAGCAGAAGTAAAGCGGCTTTTTACCGATGATTACACCCTTATATCAGTCGAGGGCGAGGAGCCTTATTACTCCGACGAGGTCTATCTTGATAATTCGGTTTATGCTTATGGCAAAGGCTGCTTCAAGCAGAGATTTACTCTCAATATGGAGACAAAGGAGGGGGAGAGCTTCTTCGTAAAATTCACCTCGAGGGTGCAGTATATTGCGGATATCCCCGAGGACATTGAGTTTTCGGACAATACGCCCGAGGAGTTCAGAGAGGGATTTTGTATGCTTTTCTGCTGAATATGATAATGAAAAAAGTGCGTTTTTCTGATGAAAGCGCACTTTTTTTAAAAAATAAGAATGACCGGAGTGAAATATTTTCCGCCGATATTGACAAAATCCTCAAATCGTGATACAATAATAAATGGTTTGGTATTGTTTAATATACTAATATAAAATATAAGGAGTTAATCGCTATGAACAAAAATCTCAGAAAAGCTATCATTGCAGGAAACTGGAAGATGAACAAGACCCGTCCCGAGGCTAAGGAGCTTCTCGAAGCTATCAAGCCCCTGGTGGCAAATGCGGAGGGCAAGGTCGAGGTCATTGCCTGCGTTCCCTTCACAAACCTTGAGACCGCTGTAAATACCACAGCAGGCTCCAATGTTAAGGTAGGCGCAGAGAACGTTCACTTTGAAAAGAGCGGCGCATTCACAGGCGAAATTTCCGCTGATATGCTCACAGAGCTTGGCGTTGAGTACGTTGTTATCGGTCACTCCGAGAGACGTCAGTACTTTGGCGAGACAGACGAGACCGTTAACAAGAGAACAAAGGCTGCTCTTGCTGCAGGTCTCAAGCCTATCGTTTGCGTAGGCGAGCTTCTCTGGGAGAGAGAGTGCGGCATTACCGAGGAAGTTATTGCTCGTCAGATAAAGCTCGACCTTTATGATGTTTCCGCTGAGGACGTTAAGAAGACTGTTATCGCTTACGAGCCTGTATGGGCTATCGGCACAGGCAAGACCGCTACTGCAGACCAGGCAGAAGAGGTTTGCGGCTTCATCAGAGGCGTGCTTGCTAAGCTTTACGACGCTGCTACCGCTGATGCTGTTACCATTCAGTACGGCGGCTCCATGAACGCTAAGAACTGCGCTGAGCTTCTTGCTAAGCCCAACGTTGACGGCGGACTTATCGGCGGCGCTTCACTCAAGGCTGAGGATTTCAACACCATCGTTCAGGCTGCTGTAAACGGCTGATAAAGCTTATTCGCTGCGACGGGACATATTGTTCTGCCGCAGCTTTTCGTGATAACGGAAAATGATCAATGAAAGGATAGTAAAATTATGAGCAGAAAACCTGTTGTTTTAATGGTTCTTGACGGCTACGGTCTTAACGAAAGGACCGACGGCAACGCCATTGCAATGGCAAATACACCCGTTATGGACAGGCTTATGAAGGAATGCCCCTTTGTTAAGGGCAACGCTTCGGGTCTTGCTGTAGGTCTTCCCGACGGTCAGATGGGCAACTCCGAGGTCGGTCATATGAACATCGGCGCAGGAAGAATTATTTATCAGGATCTTACAAGAATTACCAAGGATATCGAGGACGGCACATTCTTCAAGAATGAAACTCTCCTTGAGGCAATGGAGAACTGCAAGAAGAACAATTCCGATCTCCACCTCTGGGGACTTCTCTCCGACGGCGGCGTTCACAGCCACAACACACATCTTTACGGTCTCCTTGAGATGGCTAAGCGCGAAGGCTTGACCAAGGTCTACGTTCACGCGTTCCTTGACGGCAGAGATACTCCTCCCGCATCGGGCAGGGATTTTGTTGCCGCTCTCGAGGAGAAAATGGCTGAGATCGGCGTCGGAAAAATAGCTTCGCTCAGCGGACGCTACTATGCAATGGACCGTGACAACAACTGGGACAGAGTTCAGAAGGCATATGACTCTCTTGTTACAGGCGAGGGCGTTACAGCCGAAAGCGCTGTGAAGGCTATGGAGGATTCCTATGCAAACGGCGTTACAGACGAGTTCGTTCTTCCTACAGTTATCACCGAAAACGGCAAGCCCCTTTCCCTTGTAAAGCCCGGGGACTCCGTTATCTTCTTTAACTTCCGTCCCGACAGAGCAAGAGAGATAACCCGTGCATTCTGCGATGACAAATTCACAGGCTTTGAAAGAAAGGGCGGCTTCCTCCCTCTCACATATGTTTGCTTCAAGGATTACGACGAGTCTATCCCCAACAAGCTTGTTGCCTTCAAGAAGGAGGAGATCACCAACACCTTTGGTGAGTACCTTGCAAAGAACGGCAAAAAGCAGCTCCGTCTTGCCGAGACTGAGAAGTACGCTCACGTGACCTTCTTCTTCAACGGCGGAATTGAAACTCCCAATGTTGACGAGGCTCGTATCCTCGTAAATTCTCCCAAGGTCGCAACCTACGATCTCCAGCCCGAAATGAGTGCTCCCGAGGTTGGCGTTGACCTGGTTGAGGCTATCAAGTCCGACAAGTACGATGTTATCATCATCAACTTTGCAAACCCCGATATGGTAGGTCACACAGGCGTTATCTCCGCAGCTGTTGCCGCTGTTGAGAGAATTGACGAGCTTGTTGGCAAGGCTGTAGACGCTGTGAAGGAGACAGGCGGCGTAATGTTCATCTGCGCCGACCACGGCAATGCGGAGAAGATGGTGGACTACGAGACAGGCAATCCCCACACCGCTCATACCACCAATCCCGTTCCCTTTATCCTTGTTAACTATGAGGACGGCGTAAAGCTCAGAGAAGGCGGCTGCCTTGCAGATATCGCTCCCACTCTCCTTGAGATAATGGGTCTCCCTCAGCCTGCCGAGATGACGGGTAAATCTCTTATTGTTAAGTAATATCCGAAAATAACTTATCCGCCGTACAGAGCATTTTGATCTGTACGGCGGTTCTTTTATATGATTTATATTCGAAATTATATAAACTCATTGACATAACTCCGTTCATATGATAAAATAAAGTCAGACACATAAATCAAATCGAAAGGACGGTCATAAAAATGAAAAAATGGTTTGACGAGGAGTATGAATTTGAAATTGAAGTCACGGGATATCTTCGCGGTGACAAGCCCGAGCATTACTGTCGAAACGGTGAGGAGATAGGGGACAAATACACCTGCACCTACGGATGTCCCGTAAATGCACAGGGGCAGGGCATATGCTCAAAAACTATGATGATGCTCTATCCCATAATGGAGGCGGTAAGGAGCGGCGGGGACCTGGAAAATATCGGCGGCAGCTCTTCCGACTGCAAGGATATCGTCTGTCCCGACGGCTGTGTTATGTTCAGGCTCAAGGCGAAAAAGCTTGGAAATGAGAATTTCTTCAAGGGAAAGTTTTATGAATGATATAGAATAAAATTCAAGGCTCTGCCGCAGGTTCCGGCAGAGCCTTATTATATTTATTTTCCTTTTATTTTGTCCAGAGTATTTTTCTCAAGCCTTGAGACCTGCGCCTGTGAAATGCCTATTTCACGGGCAACTTCCATCTGTGTGTGTCCTCTGAGGAAGCGCAGATAAAGTATCTTTTTCTCACGCTCGTTCAGAGAAACAAGTGCTTCTCTGAATGAAAGCTCGTCTATCCAGCCCTCCGAGTCATTTCCGTCGCCTATCTGGTCGAGAACGTAAAGAGTATCTCCCGCGTCGGAATAAACAGGTTCATACAGGGATACGGGGTCGGAAATGCTTTCGAGTGCCGTGACCACGTCCGCCTTGGGAACGCCCAGCTCCTTTGCGATCTCGGTTATATCCGGTTCTCTGCTGAGTCTGGCGGTGAGCTCCTCCTTTGCCTGCATTGCACGATATGCAAGATCCCGCAGACTTCGGGATATACGTATGGGGGTGTTGTCTCGGAGATAACGCTTCAGCTCGCCTGATATCATTGGAATGACATACAGCGGTTGAAAAAATTAAAATGCGTACTTAATGG
>NZ_JBJERV010000029.1:0-47544 GCF_051882455.1 Huintestinicola sp.
TTGCTGAGGCTAAGGCAGGTAAGATCGAGTACCGTCTCGACAAGACCAACATCATCCACTGCCCCATCGGTAAGGTTTCCTTCGGCGCTGAGAAGCTGGGCGAGAACTTTGAGACTCTTCTCGAGGCTATCGTTAAGGCTAAGCCCGCTGCTGCAAAGGGTACTTACATCAAGTCCTGCACAGTTGCTTCCACTATGGGCGTTGGTATCCCCGTTTCCACTACAAAGTACGGTGTTTGATAACTGATACTGATAGATTTAAAAGGACGGTTCATCTGAGCCGTCCTTTTTTGCGGGTGACGACCCGCGGCGCTCTCGCTTAGATATTTCTCGCGTATTATTTCATTTGCGGCACGGTAACTTATACTAATAACCAATTAACCTATGGACAAAATACGGCGGCTATAATACGCCAACTCTGCGTCAAACTCCCTTGCCGGGCGACAGCCCGCCTGCGGTCGTTTTCCTTGATTTGTCGTATTCTATCCACCGTCTTTATCCATAGAACAATTGGTTATTAGTATTATATCGGGCTGAAAGAGAAAAAATGTCTCCCTCTGCCGCAGGCGGAGTGAGACATTTTTATTATTTACGTGATTTGATGTAGCTGTCAATAAGGTCTGCGGCAGCTTCAAAGGGCAGCCTGTCGCTTTGTATGCACAGCTCATAGCTGTCGGAGGAGCCCCATTTTGTCTCGGCATGGTAATTGTGATAGGAGGCTCTTGCCTTGTCAACTCGTGCAAGCTTTGCGTATGCGTCCTTTTCGGAACAGCCGTCCATCTCCATCACTCTTGCGGCTCTGAATTCCTTTGAGGCGGTGATGAACACGCTTACCACATCGTAATCGTCCTTGAGGATATAATCGGCGCAGCGTCCCACGATAACGCAGGGACCCTTGGCGGCTGCGGCTCTTACGGCGTTTATCTGCGCCTCGTATGCCACCAGCTCAATGGGCTTTCCCATATAAAAGCCGCCCTGCTGAGCGTTCATTACAAGGGAATACAGCAGGCTGGCGGTGGGAGTTTCCTCGAAATTTTCCATAAATTTGTCGCACAGTCCGCTCTGCTTTGCGGCTTCGGTGATAAGCTCCTTGTCGTAAAAGGGCAGTCCCAGCTTCTGGGCAAGGGTTTTTCCTATTATCCTGCCGCCGCTTCCGCAGCGTCTGCCGATGGTGATTATCTGTGTTTTTTCCATATGATATGCCTCCTCCCCGAAAGGTAAAACGGGTCTTACTATTTTGATTATAGCATATTATTTCGGAAAAATCAATAAGAAAAAGATAATTTTGCTTTGATTTTTGTTGCTATTATACATACAGGCGGCTATTTCCTTTTAATGGTAATGTTCCCCAGAGAAAATCCCGATGAATCGGAGGTGTTGTAGGTGACGTGAGAGCGGCTGCGGAATGCCTGCATTTTTTCTCCATCGCTCATATACCGCATTATTTCGGCGGTGTTTCGTGCATCGGCAAGGGCGCCGTGCTCGGTGCCGTCAAAGTAGATGTTAAGCGTTCCCAGAGCGTTTGTGAGACCCATTGACTTGAAAAAGCCCATCTGCCGCTGATATATCCGCTGCAGGTCTATCCAGCGGACGAAAAACATATCATAGCTTTCGTCTTCGGGGCATTTGTAGTCTATCTCGTCAAGCATTACGTTCATATCCGTAAGGCTCCAGGAATAAAAGGAGCAGGGCTCGTCTCCTATCCAGTCCATAAAGCTGTGCATTACCTCGTCAAAGCCCCCGCAGGGCATAAGCCGGTCGTTTGTGATGCCCGTAAGGCTTGATATCTTGTCCTCGACCGTATTGAACTCGGGCTTGATGTATTCGTCAAAGGAGCTTATCTCCCGAAGGTCATCATCAAGCTTTACGGCGCCTATCTCGATTATTTCGTGGCGCATTTTTTCCCGTATCTCGGGAACTCTGACGGGGTTAAATTCCAGATCAAGTATAATTTTGCTGTGATTTTTCGGCACTTATCTCATCTCTTTTCTGTGGTTTATCCGAAAGCAGGCTGTCAAGTTTTTCCTTGAAAAGCTTTGTGAAAAATTTAACGCATACCCCCGTGAATAGAGCCGCTATCACCGTGCCCTCTCTCAGTCCCACTATCTTGAGATCAAACAGAAGCAGAGACAGCACTGCCGCAAATGTCACGTTGGATATGTCGAAAATTATCTTCACGTTTCCGAAATCCTTTCGCGAAACGTCCGAAACTGCCTTCACAAATGCCTCTCCCGAGTTCATTATGACGTTTGCCGCAACCGAGAGGGATATGCCGAAGCCCAGTATCACCGTACCGCAGACTACAGCCCCCAGCCTTGAGATGTATCCCGACACGGGGAGCAGGCGGGCAATGCACATTCCTATATCCGTGAACCACCCGAACAGGAAGGACAAGGGCACCTGCAAAAGCTGTATGAGCTTGAAATTTTTCCTGAGAAGGGCTATCTGTCCTGCTATAAGGATACAGTTCCAGACAATGAGCCAGCTGCCCAGGGACAGGACGGTAAACCTCATACTCATTACGTTGGGCGCAGAGGATATGGGGGACACTCCCAGCTCTCCTCTTTTGGTAACGGCGACCCCCAGCGCCGAGATGAACAGGCTTATCACAAACAGGGCATAACGCCTTATTAGCTCCCTGCGGCTCATTTTTTCTTCCATAAAAACCTCGCAAAAAGGGCGGACAGAAAAAACTGACCGCCCGTTATATCATTTTGTATTGGTGAACTTCCATCTGAATGTGGATATGCGCTGAGCCTTGGTATTATCGTAGGAAATGTTGCTGCAGGCAATGCTCAGGTCGTTGTATCGGTAATCGGTTTTCGCTGCCTTGGAGCCAAACAATGCGGCAGCGCCCTTAACTGCGTCCGAACCGTAATTCCGGGACATTACTGCGCCGATCTTATGGTCATTGCGGAGAGTTTCCACGATCTCCTTTGCCTGTATGGGCTTGGAGTCGCAGACGTTATATACTCCCGGATAGGAGATACCCGCAGGGCAGGTAAGTATGCCGTTTATGAAATCAACGATATTGTAAAGGCAGGTAAATGTATAGCCGTAGTCGCCGTAGCCGTAGACAAATGCACAGCCGTCCTTGGGGTCATATATCTTAGCCTTGAGATTATCGGTGAAATCCTTTGTATATATAGGGCAGACGCGCATTATTACGCCCTTGACGGAAGACTTCTTCAAAGCGGCTGCAAGCGCCTTTTCGGAGTCTGCCTTTAGCTTTGCGTATATGGTGGAGGGCTTCTCCGTCATAGACTCTCTTATAGGCTCTCTTGTTTTCTGAGGAGCGTAAATCTGGTGGGTGCTCATCACTATGATATCCGATACGTTGGCGGTAACTGCCGCTTTGTACAGATATTTATCCACAGCGGCGCTTTCTTTTTCCTCATCGGAGGAAAGCACTGACGGGAAATCGTTGTCAACGGTACAAGCCAGATGTACCAGAACGTCCACCTTGCTGCCGTTTAATATCCCTGTTATTTTATCCTTATCGGTAACGGGACATTGGATATAGCTGAGATTATCATTTCCGCCGAAAGGATCGGGAGCTTTATCCGTTGCTATTACGTTATAACCTTTGGACAGCAGCATTTCCACAACTGCTTTGCCGATCATACCTGCGGCGCCGGTTACAAGTATAGTTTTCATCAAAATTCTCCTTTCCGACGCGTTTTTTTGAAGCAGGCAAATGTGCATACTTCGATACTTATAATAATTATACCATATCCTCAAAAAAAATCAATAGTTTTTTTCATTTCATTTATTAAATTTATACTAACAGAGTGATAATGCATTTGCGCGATCTTTCAGCATCTGCCGTAATGCATTTTTTAAGTTATCCGAAATATTGCTTTTATTTTCGGAATATTTCATCAAAAAAACAATTGACATTTTGTAAAAAATGTTATAAAATAAAATATGTAATGCTTTTCTGCCATTTAATTTCTGGGGATAGTCTTTTGGCGGGGGCATTAAGCGTGATATCAGAAAGGAAAGATATTTGATGAATAAGCTTTTTAAAGCTCTGACAGCTTCGGCGGCAGGCTTGTTTGCGGCGGCGGCTTTGTCCATCACCGTTTGTGCGGAGGATTACGTCTTCGACATTGCCGAGCCTGTACAGTCAAACGGCTCCTGGGGGCAGTCGTTTACCTATTACACCTGCAACGACCAGGGTCACCCCGGCAATTTTGACGCCACATGGATGACCTCGGAGTCGGAGGTGATCGTGGAATATACATACGAGGGCGACAGCTCCTCGAGGGCGCCTCTGGAGCTTATCTGGCAGACCTGGGACGGTCCTATTGAGCCTGACCCCGATGTTAAGAGCACTTGGAACAAGATCTCGCCTTACGAATACGATGAGACCACTGCGAAATTCTCCTTTGAGGATATTGCGGCTGCGTACGGCACGGAGAATTTCGAAACTGTTTATGCCATAAACGTCGGCGACACGGGCGTTAAGCTTACCGTTACGGGAGTTACCATCACAAACTGCAATATAACCGAGGATGAGCCTGAGACGGAAGCAGAGACTGAGGAAGAGACCGAGGCAGAGACCGAGGAGGAAGCTGAGGAGGAGACTGAGGAGGCTGAGGAAGATACCGAAGCCGAGACCGAGGAGGAAGCTGCCGAAGCCGAGACCGAGGAGTCTGAGACGGAAAAAGTGACCGAGAAGGAAACCGAAGCCACGACTACCGTCAAGGAGACAGAAGCTCCCGAGACCGAAGCGGTCACAACCGAGGCAACCACAAACATTGCCGACAATGCACCCAAGGAGGGCGGCGGCGGAGCGGTCGCTTTAACGGTGATAATCATTGTTGTCGTTGTTGCGGCAATTGCTGTGGGCGTTTACTTCATGATAAAAAATAATAAGGGCAAGTATTATTGATACTGCCCCTGCAAAAACAAGACCCGTTCTCAACCGCGAGAACGGGTCTTGCTTTTTTATTCGCTGTCCGTTTCCTTTGTGAGACGGACTCTTTTTTTCTTGAACTCCTGTCTGAGCTGGCGGGGAAGGAAAAGCTCCATGCCGTCGAGTATTTTTTCATTGGGTGTGAAAATAAGGCGGACATTGCCTTCGCTCTTATGGACGAAATCCGCATAGTAATCCTCTCCCGAGCCGCTTGAGGCGAGAACGGTGGTGCCGTCAAAGTCGGGTGCTTCGCTTAATAGTCCGAAGGAGGTGAAATCGGCTATGGAAGCGCTTACGAGACGCTTTCTCTTTCGCTTGCCGATTATCTTGTCGATGTCGAAATCGCCGTTTGTGAGGATATACTCGTATTCGGCATCAATGCCTGTCATAAGGTAATATGCCCCGTAGAATATGCCTGCGATGAGAAACAGGCTTATGGGGAAGAATATAAACCAGAACGCCCCTGCCGCAAGAACTGCGGTGCCAAGCCCTATAAGCACTCGTTTCACCGTATCGCCCCCTGTGGGCGCCTTGCTTACGAGATATTCTGCATAAAAATCATTGTTCATTTTTTTACGTTCCTTTCAGATGATTTGCCCCTTAAATTTAATTATAGCACATTCATCGGGGCTTTTCAAGCGGAATTTGAAAATAGTGATGGGGCGGCTTTTTTTGACATTACTATGCTTGACTTATGCGCATAAATATGCTATAATAACAGCATAATAATCAGATCCTGTCTTCACAAGCATATACGCACGTCTTTTCGGAAAATTTTGCCTTAGACAAAATTATGCTCGAAAATCCGCACACATTTCTTGTGAAGACAGGTTTTCAAATCAGAAAGGGGATATATTATGCCTGCTATCCGTCCTATTACCGAGCTGCGTAATACAAGCGCCATTTCCGAGCTTTGCCACAGGCTCAACGAACCTGTTTTTATTACCAAAAACGGCTGTGAAGATCTGGTTATCATGAGCAGCGAGGCTTACGATAGGAGCCTTTCGGCTGTGAATGCCGCCGAGATATGTCGTGAGCTTCTTTTTTCAATGCGTGAGCTGAGCGAGAGCAAGGGGATCGACGGTATGGAAGTCCTTGAGGAGATGAGGAAGAAATATAATTATGATGTATAGTATTATTTTTGCTCCTCAGTTTAAAAGTGACCTTGAGGAGACCTTTGGATACATCAGCAGTTCTCTCGCTTCTCCGCAGGCGGCAAAAAAGCTGATGGCGGAAATTGACTCAAGCATTGTAAGGACTGCCGATGAACCGTATCTATATCCGCTTTGCCCCGAGCCGTTGAACATTCTCGGACTGAGAAAGATAGTTATAAAGAATTACATAGCGGTTTACTATGTTGATGAAAACAAAAAGTCGGTGAATTTTTTAAGGCTGTTTTACGGCAGACAGAATTATCTTACGTTTTTTAAATAATACTAACTATGGACAAAATACGGCGGCTATAATACGCCAACTCTGCGTCAAACTCCCTTGCCGGTGTCAAGCTTCGCTTGACATATGCCTGCGGTCGTTTTCCTTGATTTGTCGTATTCTATCCACCGTCTTTATACATAGAACAATTGCTATAGTATAATTTTACTCGCTGCTTGAAAGGGCGGCGTTTTTTTATCGATTTGAAAAAATGTTCCGAAAAGCACTTGACAAATCGGTACAAATGTGCTATAATATATACAAAGAAAAACCCGAAAGCTTTTTACTTTCGGGCAGGCTTTTCTTTTCGGGGGGCTTATCACTGATTGTCCTCGATGTACTTAACGATATCGCCCACAGTCTTGATATCCTTAACTGCTTCATCGGGGATCTCTACATCGAACTCTTCCTCGAGGGACATTACCAGGTCAACAACGTCCAGAGAATCTGCACCCAGATCGTCCTGAATGTTTGCCTCTGCTACTACCTTCTCAGCGTCAACGTCGAGCTGATCTGCGATGAGCTCCTTTACCTTATCAAATACCATTTGATTTTCCTCCTTGTGATTGTGTATAATAAAGACTATTGTCCTTACTTTGTGGTTATTATCGGCGGTTTATTCCTCCGGGGATATATTTTCCGCGAACACGCCGATTTTTCTAAATTTATTATATCGTTCATTCAGCAAAACGTCAATATCTTTTTTCATTTTACTGTTCAGCGATTTTACCAAAAAATCAGAGATATTTTCGGCAGCCGCTTCGGGATCGTTATGCGCGCCCCCCTCAGGCTCGGGAATTATGGCTTCTGCAATGCCTAAGCTTACGGCGTCCTCGGCGGTCACACGCATTATATTGCAGGCTTCACGCTCCTTTGATGCGTCCTTCCACAGAATGGATGCAAAGCCTCTTGGTGAAATTACCGAATAAATTGAGTTCTCAAGCATTGCAAGCTCGTCGCACACACCCAGGGCAAGTGCGCCGCCGCTGCCGCCTTCGCCTAAGACCACCGATATGACAGGAGTTTTTAAGACCATAAACTCCGCAAGATTTCTGGCGATGGCTTCGCCCTGTCCTCTTTTTTCAGCCGCCACTCCGCAGAATGCGCCGGGCGTATCTATAAAGCATATTACGGGGCGGTGGAATTTCTCCGCCTGTCGGGCAAGTCTCAAAGCCTTGCGGTAGCCCTCGGGGTGGGGCATTGCAAAGTTTGATGCCTTGTTCTCAAAGATATCCCTGCCCTTGACCTCGGCTATGACCGTTACGGGGATATTGCCCAGTCTGCCTATCCCGCCGAGTATGGCTCCGTCGTCGCCGAAAAGACGGTCGCCGTGAAGCTCGAAGAAGTCGTTGAAGATAAGGGGGAGATAGTCCCTGATAGTGGGGCGCTTCTTGTTCCTGATTATCTCAAGGCGCTCATAGGGCGTGATGCCGGTTGCGATATTTTCCTCAGACACGGATATCCACCTCCTTATAGGGCTTATGGAGACGGATAAGGTGGGCTATAGTGCGGCGGAGATTTTTCCGCTCCACTATCATATCCGCAAATCCGTTTTCAAGCGTAAATTCCGCAGACTGGAAGTCCTCGGGGAGCCTTTGCTTGATGGTTCCCTCGATGACACGTCTGCCTGCAAAGCCCACAAGCACCTTGGGCTCGGCGATTATGATATCGCCAAGGGAGGCAAAGGACGCTGTTACGCCGCCTGTGGTGGGGTCGGTGAGGACGGTTATGTAAAGTCCTCCCGCCTGGGAAAGCTTGGCTGCTGCGCCGCCGGTTTTCGCCATCTGCATAAGGGAGACAAGTCCCTCCTGCATTCTGGCTCCTCCCGACGCGGTGAAAAGCACCAGCGGGAGCTTCTTTTCTGCGGCTGCTTCAAAGGCTCTTGTGACCTTCTCGCCTACCACGCTGCCCATTGACGCCATCATAAAGTGGGAGTCCATTACGCCGATGATACAGCGCTCCCCCTTGATGGTACATTCGCCTGTGACAATGGCTTCGGTAAGTCCCGTCTTTTCCCTGAGACCTGCGATCTTTTCCTCGTAGTCGGGGAAATCTATGGGATTAAGGCTTGTCATATCCTTGTCGTACTCAACGAAGCTGCCCTTATCCACGGTTATGGAAAGGCGTTCCCTGGCGCTTATCCTGCTGTGATAGCCGCAGGAGGGGCATACCCATTTGTTGTCCTCAAGCTCGTCGGCTGTGCAGCTCTCGGAGCAGCGGGGGCATTTGAACTGCTTCTCGGCAGGGGTATCGGGTGCTTTTTCGCTGTCGTCCACGTTAAAGCGGGCGGTGACGACCTTGAACAGATCCTCTAACAATCTTTTCGCCTCAATTCATTTGCTTATTTTCTCTTGACAGCTTTCTGCCCAGATAGCCGATATCGTATGTTCCGCTTTCAAATACGCTGTCTCTTATCAGGGAGAGCTGGAAATCTATGTTGGTATCCACTCCCTCTACGATGAACTCCGCCAGCGCCCATTTCATCTTGGCGATGGCTTCCTCTCTTGTGGGAGCGTGGACTATGAGCTTGGCTATCATACTGTCATAGTAGGGGGGGATGGTGTAGCCCTGATATACGGAGCTGTCCACACGTATGCCGGGACCTCCGGGAATGTGAAGGGCGGTTATCTGTCCGGGACTCGGACGGAAGTTATAATCGGGGTTTTCCGCATTTATACGGCACTCGATGGAATGTCCTGTGAGAGAAATATCCTTCTGGGTGAAGGGAAGTCTCTCACCATAGGCTATCTTTATCTGGTGCTTTACTAGGTCTATGCCTGTTACGGCTTCGGTTATGGGGTGCTCCACCTGGATACGGGTGTTCATTTCCATAAAATAGAAGCGTCTTCCCGAGTCTACCAGGAACTCGATGGTGCCTGCGTTGGTGTAGCCGCATACTCTTGCCGCTGTGACCGCTGCACGTCCCATTTTTTCGCGAAGCTCGGGGGTCATAATGGGGGAGGGGGTCTCCTCCAATACCTTCTGATTTCTCCTTTGCATCGAGCAGTCGCGCTCGCCTAAGTACACGGTATTTCCGAATTTATCCGCCAGTATCTGCACTTCGATATGCTTGGGATTTACGATAAATTTCTCCATATAGACGCTGTCGTCTCCGAAGAAATTCTTCGCCTCCTGCTTTGCGGCGATAATGGCGTCCTCAAGGTCCTCGGGGCGCTCGACCAGACGTATGCCACGTCCGCCGCCGCCTGCGGAAGCCTTTACCATAAGGGGGCAGCCTATCTCGGCGCAGAGCCTTTTGGCGGTCTCCATATCGGGCACCGCTCCGTCGGAGCCGGGAATAACGGGTACGCCTGCCGCCTTCATTGCCTTTTTGGCAGCTGCCTTATCGCCCAGCATACTGATAGACTTGGGTCGGGGGCCTATGAAAACGATATTATTTTCTTCGCACAGACGGGCAAAATCCGCATTCTCGGAGAGAAAGCCGAAGCCCGGGTGGATAGCCTCCGCTCCTGTCATCTTGCAGGCTTCGATGAGAGCTGCGGCGTTTAAATAGCTGTCCTTGGTGGCGGGAGGTCCTATGCATACGCTTTCGTCGGCGATCTGAGCGTGGAGAGCGTGCCTGTCGGCGGTGGAATAGACGGTTACGGTGTGTATCCCAAGCTCCCTGCAAGCTCTGATTATTCTGACGGCGATCTCGCCTCGGTTAGCTATAAGAACTTTTTTAAACATTTTTACTCAGAGCCTTTCGGGTTTACTTTATGGCAAAGGTTATCTCGGCGGTAACTGCTTTTTCGCCGTCAACGGTGCATATGCCCTTTCCTACGCCGATGGGTCCCTTGACCTTGATTATCTCGACTTCTATTTTAAGTCTGTCTCCGGGTACTACCTGTCTGCGGAATTTCGCTTCCTTTATGCCGCCGAAAAAGCCTATCTTGCCCTTGTTTTCGGGGAGGGTGAGCATTGCCGCGCAGCCTGCCTGAGCCATCATCTCAACCATGAGCACGCCGGGCACTACGGGATAATCGGGGAAATGTCCCTTGAACCAGAATTCCTCGGGGGTCATATTCTTATATGCCACCACCCGCTTCCCCGGCTCCAACTCCTCGATCTCGTCAATGAGGAGGAAGGGGTCGCGGTGGGGGATCATTTCCTTTATCTGTTCCTTGTTGTAAAGCATTTGCAGCGTCCTCCTTAACCGATTATCATTATAGGCTGGTCAAATTCCACAGCCTCGCCGTTTTTCACCAGAAGCTTCTTGACGGTGCCGTCAACGGGGCAGGGTATCTCGTTCATTATCTTCATTGACTCGATTATCATTACGATATCGCCCCGCTTTACCTTCTGTCCCACCTGTACGAAGGGGGGCTTGTCGGGTGCGGGTGCGGAGTAGTAGGTGCCTACTACGGGAGCCTTTACGGTCTCGCCCTCGGGAGCCTGCTCAGCGGGCTTTGTCTCAGCTTTTGCAGGGGCTGCTTCGGCTGCCTGTGCTGCCATGGGGGCAGAGATAACGGGCTGCATGGGGGGAGGGGGAGGAACGGGACGTCCCTTGATAACTATCTTTGCGCCGATATCCTCGTCCTCAAGGCGTATCTCGCCCAGGTCTTTTTCGTTTATGATGTCCGCAAGAGCGGAAATATCCTCTATTTCAAGGTCAAAGGGTAATCTGCCCATTTATTTTCAGTCCTTTCGGGTCACGCTTATTCGGCGTATTTCTTGAAGCAAAGTGTGGCGTTATGACCGCCGAAGCCTAAGTTATTGGTGAGGGCGGCGTTTACCGTCATATTTCTGTTGCCGTCGGTGCAGTTATCCAGGTCGCACTCGGGGTCGGGCACCTTGAAGCCTACAGTCTTATGCACAAGGTCATTCTTGCAGGAGAGGGCGGTGACGATCGCTTCTACTGCGCCTGCTGCTCCCAGGAGATGACCTGTCATGGACTTGGTGGAGTTGACCACAACATTCTTTGCTGCGTCGCCCAGAGCAAGCTTTATTGCGGTGGTCTCGCAGAGGTCGTTGAGGTGGGTGGAGGTGCCGTGAGCGTTGATGTAGTTTATCTCCTCGGGGGCAAGTCCTGCTTCCTCATATGCCATTTTTATTGCTGCTGCGGCTGCTTCGCCTGCAGGGTCGGGGGAGGTCATATGGAATGCGTCACAGGTAGCGCCGTAGCCTGCTATCTCGGCGTATATCTTTGCTCCTCTTGCCTTGGCGTGCTCCATTTCCTCGAGAATGAGCATTCCGCTGCCCTCGCCGAGAACAAAGCCGTTTCTTTCGGCGTCAAAGGGTATGGAACATCTCTCAAGGTCGGTGGAACGGGAGAGGGCTTTCATATTATTGAAGCCTGCAAGGGCAAATTCGTTTACGCAGGCTTCCGCTCCGCCTGCTATGCAGACATCGAGATAGCCGTCCTTGATGCGTCTGAAGGCTTCGCCCACTGCGTGGGTGGAGGAGGCGCAGGCGGTGGTGGTGCAGTAGTTTGCGCCCTTGAACTTTGTTTTCATTGAAATTGTGCCTGCTGCCATATTTGCGATCATTGCGGGGATATAGAACACGGAAACTCTTCCGGGTCCTTTTTCCATATATTTTGCATATTCCTGCATTGTGAGGTCAAGTCCGCCTATGCCTACGCCTGCGATAACGCCTGCTCTGTAGGGGTCGATATCCTCAAACTTGGTGCCTGCGTCTGCCATTGCCTCAAGTGCGGCATAGACTGCAAACTGGGTAAATCTGTCAAGCCTTTTGGCTTCCTTCTTGTCAACGTATTTCTCGATGGAAAATTCCTTTACGGGAGCGCCGATACGTACCTCGAAGTCCTCGCTTACCATATCGTCAAGAAAGCTGAAGCCAAGCTTGTTTGCCTTGATATTGCTCCAGAACTCTTCAAGGGAGTTTCCTAAGGGGGATACGACTCCCATTCCTGTAACTGCAACTCTTCTCATATATCCTATCCTTTCATAGTCGGTTTTTCGGGAAAACGGGCAGCGGCGCTGTTACATTGAAATGCCGCCGGAAATTTCGATCACCTGTCCCGTTACATAGGAGGCGTCGTCGGAGGCAAGGAAGGATACCACGCCTGCTATCTCCTCGGGCTCGCCGTAACGCTTCATTGCGATCTGGGCAAGCATTGCCGCTTTCTGCTCCTCGGTGAGCTTGTCGGTCATGGGGGTGTGGATAAAGCCCGGTGCTACGGCGTTGCAGGTAATGTTTCTTGAGCCCAGCTCCTTGGCTACGGTCTTTGTCATGCCGATGATGGCTGCCTTGGAGGCGCTGTAGTTTATCTGTCCGGGATTGCCGTAAAGTCCTGCTACGGAGGCAAGGTTGATGATATGGCCGCTTCTCTGGCGCATCATTACGTTGCCTACGAATTTGGTCATATTGAACACGCTCTTCTGGTTTACGGCGATGACCATATCGTACTGCTCCTCGGGCATTCTTGCCATAAGTCCGTCTCTGGTGATGCCTGCGTTGTTAACAAGGACGTCGATGGTGCCGAAACGCTCCTTGACTGCCTTTACCATTGCTTCGCACTGGTCGTGCTTGGAAACGTCTGCGCAGAAAATCTCCGCTTCAACGCCCATTGCCTTTACCTTGTCCACGATATCGTTGTTTTCAAACATTGTCATATTCAGGTCGTTGAATGCGATGTTCATTCCGTCCTTGGCAAGTCTCAGAGCGATGGCGGCGCCTATTCCTCTGGACGAGCCTGTGATTATTGCTGTTTTTGCCATGGTTCATTCCTCCGTAAATAGAATGTTATTATTTATATATTGACAGAAAATGGGTGTGTCAATCAGAAATCTATGCCCAGAAGCTTGCCTGCCTGCTCGGAAAGCTCGTCCATTATCTGCTTTACGGGCTTTACCTCGTTTATCATTCCTGCGATAAGTCCGCAGAGCATGGAGCCTTCGTCGGTGTTGCCGTCAACTACCGCTTTTCTCAGTGAGCCTACGGTGAGCGCCTCGAAATCCTCGGGGGGAGCGGCTTTCTTTTCCATATCCTGGAGCTGCTTTGTGTACTTGCTCTTTATGCAGCGGCAGGGGCTGCCCGAATAGAAGCCTGTGATGGCGTTGTCGGTGTCCTTTGCCTTGATAACGGCGTTTTTGTAGTTTTCGTGTATCTGACATTCGTCGGAGGCGAGGAAGCGTGTGCCTATCTGAACGCCCTCTGCGCCAAGCATAAAGGACGCGGCTATTCCTCTTCCGTCCGCAATTCCGCCTGCTGCGATGACCGGCACGCTTACTGCGTCAACTACCTGGGGAACGAGGCACATTGTGGTGTTCTGTCCGATGTGTCCGCCTGACTCGGTGCCTTCTGCGATAACTGCGTCTGCGCCGATGCGCTCAAGTCTCTTTGCAAGAGCCACGGAGGGCACTACGGGAATTACCTTGATGCCCGCTTCCTTCCATGCGGCGATGTACTGTCCGGGGTTTCCTGCGCCTGTGGTGACGAAGGACACGCCCTCTTCAATTACCAGCTTTGCAAGCTCCTCTGCGTTGGGGGACATAAGCATTATGTTTACGCCGAAGGGCTTGTCTGTAAGCTCCTTGCACTTTCTTATCTCGCTTCTGAGGTAGTCAATGGGTGCACTGCCGCCTGCGATTATGCCTGCACCGCCTGCATTGGATACTGCGGAGGCAAGCTTGCTTTCTGCTATCCATGCCATACCGCCCTGGATAATGGGTCTTTCAATTCCGAGAAGCTCGGTCACTCTGTTTTTCATATGTGATGTTCCTTTCTGAGTTTATTTCTTCTTTCCTTTAAAATGCCGTATCAGCAAAACTGCGGCGGTTATAACTCCAATAACAAGAATTATGGGCAGGAGAGATCCCGAATCGTTCATTACAGGTGCGTCTACAACGTCCGCAAATCGTGTAAAATATAGTCCGTTCATAGCGCTTCCTTTATCAATACTCGATTATTACCGAGCCGAGCGTCAGTCCTGCGCCGAAGCCTACGAGGCATACCTTCATTCCGCGTTTCAGCACGCCCTTTTCAACAGCTTCGTTGAGGGCGATGGGAATGGAGGCGCTGGAGGTGTTGCCGTGCATATCGATATTGGTGAAGAATTTATCCATTGAGACGCCCAGATTTTTTGCGGCGGTCTCGATGATCCTGATATTCGCCTGGTGGGGAATGAAAAGGTCGATATCCGAAACATCAAGGCTTATCTTGTCCGCTGCGTTCTTTGCGGCGGTGGGGAGAGCCTTGGTGGCAAATTTATATACTTCCTTGCCGTCCTGGATAAGCAGTCTGTGGTCAACGGAGGGGTCGGTCTCGTCGTCGACGGTAAAAGGCTCCTCGGCGGTGAAGGGGCTGTGGGGGTACTGGTTCTTGGCATAGAGGAACTTTGCTCCCGTGCCGTCTGCACCCAGCCAGCTTGTGAAAAGCTTGTCCGATCTTTCGAGTATCACTGCCGCTGCTCCGTCTCCGAAAAGCACGCAGGAGGAACGGTCGGCAAAGTTTGTTATATAGGAAAGGTTCTCGTTTGCACAAACAAGAACATATTTAAGGCTTTCGTCCGTTGCCAGAAAGCGGCAGGCGGTATCTACCGCATACACAAAGCCCGAGCAGGCTGCGCCAAGGTCGAAGGCTGCTGCATTTACCGCGCCTGTCTCACGCTGGATAAGGCAGGCTGCGGAGGGGGTCACAAAATCGTTGGTGATGGTGGAGGAGATTATAAGACCGATATCCTTCGGGTCTATCCCTGCTCTCTCTATCGCCTGCTTTGACGCCATCGCTCCCATATACCAGGTAGGCTCGCCGCCTGACATTCTTCTCTGGCTGATGCCTGTTCGTGTTCTGATCCACTCGTCGTTGGTCTCCACGATCTTTGCCATATCATCATTCGTTACCGCAAGCAGGGGAGCGTAGCCGCCTGTTGACACAATATTTATTCCGCTCATTTGACTTTTATCAATCCTTTCGGGGCTTTCGTCCGAAAAATCGGGAAAGTTTGATTTTCCGGGCGTTATACTATTGTAATTTACGAGAAAATATGTTATTATAATTAGTGTGGCGAATTTGTCCCCACACACAGTACAATACATTATATATTGTAATATATTTTAACGGCTCTTGTCAACTGATATTTTGGTAATTTTGAAAAAATTTACTGATGAATGTTCAAGTGGTACAAAGAATTGACCTGAAATTTGTCACTATCGGCAATTTTTATACGTAGCGTAAAATTATATTATAATAATACTTATTGTGATATCAATTAAAATTTTCGGAGGTTTTGCAGATGACAGCGGAAAAAACAGTATTTTTATTTTCGGGACAGGGTTCTCAGTATGCGGGTATGGGCGTTTCTCTGGTTGAGAAATACCCCGAGCTTAAAGGCATTTTTGACGAGGCAAGCGAGATCTTAGGCTTTGACCTTTTTGACAAGTGCGCAAATGCTCCCGAGGAGGAGCTTGGCAAGACGGTGATCTCCCAGCCTGCTATCATGGCGGTGTCCCTCTGTGCTGCCGAGGCTCTTAAATTAAACGGCATTACCGCTTCTGCGGCGGCGGGCCATTCGCTGGGTGAGTATGCGGCTATGGTATACACGGGAATGGTCTCCCGCGCCGACGGCTTCAGGCTCATCAAGGCGAGAAGCGAGGCTATGCAGAAGGCTGCTGAGGCTAACAAGGGCGCTATGTACGCCATCATCGGCAAGAGCGTTGAGGAGATAGAAAAGGTATGTTCCGAGACTGAGGGCTATGTTCTTCCCGTTAACTACAACTCCTCCGTTCAGACGGTAATTGCGGGAGAAGAGGAGGCTGCAAAGGCGGCTGCGGACGCTCTGGCGGCTATGGGCGCAAGGGCTGTTAAGCTGAACGTTGCTTCCGCATTCCACTCTAAGCTTATGCAGAGCGCGGCTGACGAGTTCAAGCCTGCGGCGGAGAAGATAGTTTTCTCCGAGCCGAAAATAAAGATGTTCTCCAATATTACCGGAAAGGTGCTTGAGGATATTTCCGATATGCCGGAGAGACTTGCTAAGCACATTGTTTCTCCCGTGAGATTTACGGACGAGCTTGCAGCACTCAGCGAGATGGGTTATGATACCTTTATCGAGTGCGGTCCCAACAAGGTGCTGGCGGGTCTTGTGAAGAAAACTCTCAAGGGCGTTGATATTTATAATGTGCAGGACGCTGAGAGCCTGGCGAAAATTTTAGGTTAAATACCATATATAGAAAAAATTTACAGCTATACTATTATATATAGTATTTCATTGAAAGGAATGAAAAATATGAAGCATTACGGTCTGCTGGGATTTCCTTTGAAGCACACCATGTCGCCCCCCATTCATCAGAGGCTTTTTGAGCTTGAGGGCGTTTCCGATTTTGATTACACTTTAAAGGAATACTCTCCCGAGGAGCTTGAGGGCAAAATTTCCGACGTTCTGGCACTTGACGGCTTTAACATCACCATTCCCCACAAGGTGGAGATAATCAAGTATATTGACGAGCTTGCTGACTCTGCGAAGAGATATGATTCCGTTAACTGTGTTGTGAAAAAGGACGGAAAATACATCGGCTACAACACCGACTGCGACGGCTTCCTGCGCTCCCTTGAGGCGGCGGGGGCAAGGCTTGACGGAAAGGTGCTCCAGTGCGGCTGCGGCGGCGTGGGCAGAATGATAGCTATTGAGGCTGTGCGGCATGGGGCTGAGCTTACTGTGTCCGTTCCCGAGGGCTTTGAGGACACGGTGGGGCCTGTTAAGGAATATGCAAGGGCTAACGGCTTTTCCGATGATATCAAGGTAGTCCACCCCAATGAGATAAGCGGTAAGTTTGATCTGCTCATAAACGCTTCACCTGTGGGAATGTTCCCCAAGGTGGAGAATTGTCCCGTTTCGGAGGAGGTCATCAAGGGCTGCGGCTTTGTTTTCGATGTTATCTATAATCCCGAGCGGACAAAGCTTATGCAGACTGCCGAAAGCTATGGCATAAAGACCTGCGGCGGCATGGCTATGCTGGTATGGCAGGCAGTTGTTGCTCATGAGATATGGAGCGGCGCAAAATACAACGACAGCGATATTGCAAGGCTTATTTCCGATATGCATAAGCTGATGGCGGAAAAGGAATGATATGGGCAGGAGATTTTTCAAGGGGGGAGCGCTTATTGCTCCCGTTCCTGCGGCTCTTGTGACCTGCGGCAGCGAGGACGGGAAGAGAAATGTTCTCACCGCTGCCTGGACGGGCATTGTGAATACCCGTCCCCCTATGGCTTATGTTTCAATTCGTCCCGAGAGGCATTCCCACGGCATAATTATGGAGACAGGGGAATTTGTCATAAATCTCACCACCTCCAAAATGGCGAAAGAAGTTGACTTCTGCGGAATGAAAAGCGGAAGCAAGTCGGATAAGTTCGCAAAATGCGGCTTTGAGACTGTGAAGGGGGAGACGGTAAGCTGTCCCGTTATCCTTGCCTCTCCCTTATCCCTTGAGTGCAGAGTCAGGAGCTTTGAGGAGCTGGGCAGCCACACCATGTTCATTGCGGACATTACGGGTGTCACTGCGGACGAGAGGTACATTGACAGCAAGGGGAAGATAAATCTCCAGCAGGCAGGGCTTATGGCTTATTCTCACGGGGAATATTTCGCTCTTGGGCGAAAGCTGGGCGATTTCGGCTTTTCGGTCAGAAAGAAGGGGGCCGGAAAATGAGGATAGTCGACTCTCACGCTCATTATGATGACAGCGCATTTGACAATGACCGGTATGAGCTTCTTGACGAGCTGTTTTCGGGGGATATATGCAAGATAGTCAATGTGGGCTGTTCGGTGAAAAGCTCTTATTCGTCAATTGCCCTTGCGGAGAAATATCCCGGGATATATGCGGCTGTGGGGCTTCACCCCGACTCGGCTGACGAGATCGAACACATTGACGAGATACGGGGATTATGCAGCCATGAAAAGGCTGTGGCTGTGGGTGAGATCGGTCTCGATTACCACTATGAAAACCACAGCAGAGAGGTCCAGAAGCGTGCCTTTGAGGAACAGCTGAAGCTTGCTTCGGAGCTTCAATTGCCCGTTATAATCCATTCCCGTGACGCATGGGAGGATACCCTCGATATACTGAGAAGATACCGTCCCACAGGCGTTATGCACTGCTTTTCGGGGTCTGCCGAAATTGCGCGGGAGATAGCCCGCATGGGTATGTACGTGGGCTTTACGGGAGTGGTCACATTTAAAAATGCGAAAAAGGCGCTGAAAGCCCTTGAAGTCATTCCCGCGGACAGGCTCCTTGCCGAGACGGACTGCCCCTACATGGCTCCCGAGCCGAACAGGGGAAAACGGAATTTCAGCGGATATATGCCATATACGATAGCGGCTATGGCGGCGGCAAAGGGAATATCTCCCGAGGAAATGGCTGAGATAACGGCGGAAAATGCCGAAAGGCTTTTCAGAATATAATTATTTTAGAAAGGAATATATATAATGGTAAAATATCATATTGCGGAATCGGAAAAAAGCGTCAGCCTCAATCTTGCTGTGGCGGACATATTCAGGACAAGACCTGAATTATTCAGAGATGATATCCGGATCGCCTCCTTCTTCGGCAGCCCTGCGGTAATGTGGAACGGCGGAAGAATGCTGCTGGGACCCTATAATCTCAATAAGACCAAGGCTATCCTGGACGGCTACAATTCCAGAGGGATACCCTACAGATTTACATTTACAAATCCCTGTCTTACGGAGGAGAGCCTGAAGGACAAGGACTGCAATGAGCTCCTTAATGTGGCGGACAACGGCATCAACGAGGTCATTGTCAACTCGCCGCTTCTGGAGGATCACATCAGAAAGACCCACCCCAATATGAAGATAACCTCTTCGACCTGCAAATGCATCACGGATATCGACGAGCTGAAGGCAGAGCTTGCAAAGCCCTACAGCCTTGTTGTGGCGGATTTCAATTTCAACAATAATTTTGAGCTGCTTGAAAAGCTGACTCCCGAGGAGCGCAAGCGCTGTGAGCTGCTTATAAACGCCCACTGCGTTCCCGGCTGTCCCAGGAGAAAGGAGCATTATCAGTACATCGGCGAGGTAATGCTCAGAGTTGACGAGATAAGAAAGATGACAAACGAGGAGAGGGCAAGAGCGGGCATTGAAGAATGGGAATGCAAGTACAGAGCCTTCAATCCCTTCTCCGAAACAAAAACAAAGCTGGAGATAGCTCCCGACGATGTTACGGGAAAATACGCCGAAATGGGCTTTGAAAACTTCAAGATCGAAGGCAGAGCTACCAATATAATGATACTCTGCGAGCAGATCGTGCAGTATATGGCTAAGCCCGAGAAAAAGGACGAGCTGAGATATGCGCTTATGATATCGGCGATAGAGTTCATTTATCTGAATTTCTGATAGATAATGATCTGCCGCACGGCTTTTACACAAGTCGTGCGGCAGCACTCGTTTACAAAAACGATGTGAAAATCATATGAAAATTTGTGCATAAAATCAATTGAAATTAAAATCAAAATGCTGTATAGTTATAGCATACCACGAAAACAACGCTGACAGGAGCGCAAAAAACTCCCGAAAACGAGGTTTTTGGGCAAAAAGTGTGCATAAAGGATAAAAACTGTGATTTAAATTTGTTGTTTATGTACATTGACATATCTGCCCGCAGGTGGTACAATAATATCGTGATACAACGTGAGCAGAAGCACGGTATCACAGCTATATTTGATTTCCATACATATTTGGAAATAAATAAAGAAAACCAAAACAAAACAAGGAGGAATTTTTCATGAACATGAAAAAGTCAATTGCCGGCGTAATGGCTGGCGCAATGGCCGTATCTGCAATGGCTGCTGTTGTATCCGCTGACCAGGATGCAATTTCTCTCACCTATGACCTCAAGACCTATGTAAACAATCCTAACCAGGACTCTGCTAAGGTTACTGTTGTAGCTAACTACGAGGGTTCTACAATCTCTGATGAGTCTGTAGCTGACGGTTACGTTACATTCGGTGTAAACAACGGTTTCATCACCGGCGATCCCCTTTACAACAAGAACGGCGTTAAGATCGGCGAAATGCACCTCGTTGGTCTCATGAAGGAGTTCGAGTTCACAGCTCGTCCTTACGCTGACGTTCACGATGAGAACAAGATCCTCGAAGAGAAGTACCAGACATATAAGGCAACAGGTTATGCTGATAATGTTGACGGCGCTTACTACAGAAAGGACCTCGATGACGGCGTTGCAGCATTCAACATGCCTATCGGCACAGGCGATGCTGTATACGGCAAGTTCGATCTCAGCAAGTATGACCTCTTCACTCTCGGTTACTCCGTTCCTGCAAACGCAGATGCTGCAGGTCTCGCACCAGTAACTAAGACTACTTACGGCGTAAGAGATGCAGTTGCTAAGATGACTTACACACTTCCTCACACTGTTTCCATCAACCAGGCTAACGGCTGGGGCTGGGGCGGTGACTACATGAACTGGAGCGTATGGCCCGCAGTTGGCGTAGTTACTGAGGAGCAGATCGACAAGATCGCACTTGAGTACTTCGGCATTTCCACATACGGCGACGTTACAATGACAGCTGACCTCTTCGTAAAGGGCTTCTGGACTGACGTTGCAGGCGTTAAGAAGGGTCTTATCTGGAACGATCACACCCTCGTTTCCGCTCCTACAACAGTTTCTGTTGGCGCTTTCAAGGAGGGCGGCGCTGCTGAGGCAGTTATCCCCTTCAAGACAACTCTCAAGCCCGGTTCTTCCACTTGGACTGTAAACAATGCAAAGGGCGAGGAAGAGAAGTATGTTACTAAGGAGAACGATGTAATCTGGGCTCTCCAGTCCCGCAAGGCTGGCGGTAACTACTACACAAGACCTCTCGCAGTTATCAACGACGCTATCGCTAACCACGACAACGTTGTATTCACATTCACTTCCTACAATGGTTATGTTGGTACTGAGAAGTCCCACATCATGAACCAGTGGGTAAACATCGACCAGGGTTACACATACCAGACTTCTTCCTATGACTGGTACAATCCTACCTTCGGTCAGCACCTCTACACAAACGTTGCTGACGGCTACAGCCTCTTCGACTCCAACGAGTACGATATGTACGGTTCTTACAGCTCTGCTTGGGGCATCAACCTCTTCACAGGCGCTGTTGTAGTTAACAAGGACCTCACAATGCAGCTTTCTGATACCGATACCTTCAACTGGGGCAACAACACCCTCTCCTTCGACTGGTTCGATATCATTGACGAGGGCAAGATCACTGACGCTAAGACATTCCTCAACACTATGCTCCTCTACACACCTGTTGACTGGTACTGGGATAGCCTCACAGTAGTAGTTTCCGATGATGAGGAAGAGGATATCGATGCTGGCGAGGGTCTCGACGGTGAAGGCGATGTAATCGAGGACGAAGAGCCCGAGGTAATCGAGGAAGAGCCCGAGATCGAGGAAGAGCCCGAGGACGTAGAGCCCGAGCCCGCTCCTGTTGAGCCTGCTCCCTCTCCTGCAACCGGCAACGCTCCTGTAGCTCTCGCAGTTATCCCTGTAGCTCTTGCTGCAGCTGCTGTAGTAGCTAAGAAGAGAGGCTAATCTCTTATCGAGATAAACCGAACTTCGGCGTAAGCTAAATAAGTTCAGCCGCCATCTGAGTTTTCAGATGGCGGCTTTTTATCTTGTGGGGTTATATTGCTGTCCTCTGCAAAAAATGCGGAGGATATTTTTTTATACAGTTTGAATAATTTCATATACACATATATGAGCAAAAAAATATACTAAAAGTAAATTTGACCAATAACTTAATCGTTTAACTGTACGAAATGACTAAAAAATCACAGCCAAATTATATACAAAAATCTGCATACTGACTTGACAACAGTTAGTGAAATTGTTATAATTATTATACGGGTCCATAGTTTTTCATTGTTCTCACTGAATATTTTTGTAAAATTACCATAAAGCTGTCACTTTGGGTAAGATAGCAAGTCCGTCAGAAGTCGTTTACATAACGGCCTGTGCTCTCGGTGATGATATGATAAAAATATCAAGAGTCCCTATTCTATACGAAAGGTGGTCAATCTTTTGTCAAGGAAATCAAGTCTAAAAAGGCTGCTGTCCGGTCTCACGGCTCTGATCATGTGCGCAACGGCGTTCCCTGCAACCGTTTTTGCAGAAAACGATGTGCTTACAAAAGCATCCGAAGCCTATGAAAATCCCGTTATCTCCTATGAGAAACAGACGACCTACAGCGAGTATTTCAACGAGTATTCCGACAAGGCCAGACCCAGAGACGAGATACCTCTCGAATATGTCTCCTGCGCAGACGGTGCTGAGGTCGAAGTCGGCAGCTACGAGGGCAAAGACGACGTAATTATCTGGTCAAATGAGGACGGCTCCCTTGATTTCAGCGTTAATGTTGAAAAAGCGGGAGCATATAATGTGGAGGTGTGCTACTATCCAATCACGGGCGGCAATACTACCTCCGAGATGTCCGTTCTTATCGACGGCGTGAGCCCCTTTGACACTGCAACGCGAATAAGCTTCCCCAGAACCTGGAAGTCTGCGTATCCTATAACGCCAAACGAGCGTGACAACGAAACACGTCCTCCTCAGATCGAGACTCCCATGTGGATAACCACTCCCTTCAATGATGCGGACGGTCTGTTCAATGAGCCTCTTTATTTCTATTTCGATGAGGGCGAGCATAAGGTAACTCTCAGCTCCGAAAAGGCTTCTGTGGCTATTGCCTACATCAAGCTCTATCAGTATGAGCCTGCTCCCGCATACACAGCTCCCTCCGACGACGAGCTTCGTGCAAATGCTGGTGCTGAGCCTATCCGTCTTCAGGGCGAGAATTATGCTTATACCAATTCTCAGACTATCTTCCCAACCTATGACAGAGGTACATATCTCACCGAGGACCATACCGGCAATCAGTCCCACCCCGTTAAGGAGCGCTATAATACCGTTGGCGACGGCACCTGGGATACTGCGGGACAGAAGGTCACCTGGGAGATGGACGTGCCTGCTGACGGATATTACAAGATCGGCATCAAGGGCAGACAGGACGTTATGAGAGGTCTGTACTCCAACCGCCGCATTTATATTGACGGTGAAGTGCCCTCTGAGCCCTTTGAGCAGGTAAAGTTCCCCTATGATACCAACTGGATAATGGTTTCGCCTACTGACAGCACAGGCGAGGACGCTTATGTTTACCTCACCGCGGGCAAGCATACCATTACTCTTGAGGCTATACCCGGAGAGATCGGTGACTCTATGCGCCGTCTCGACGATATTGTTTACGAAGCAAACCAGTACTATATGAAGATACTTATGATAACGGGCCCCAATCCCGATAAGTATACGGATTATTATGTACATAAGGAGATCCCCGAGCTTCTCGGAGTATGCGCAGAGCTTTCCGAAAAGCTCAAGGAGGAGCAGGAAACTATCGAGACACTTTCTCAGCAGAAAGGCTCCGAGGCTACCGCTCTTGCAAGACTTGCAGACGTTTTTGACCGCTGCATCGAAAAGCCCAATAAGATCCCTACCTATATTTCCAACTCCTCCATCAAGGATAACATCACATCTGTTTCCTCCTGGATGAGAGAGTACAGAGACCAGCCCCTTGAGATCGACTACATCGAGCTTATCCCCAAGTATGACGCTAAGGGCAAGGAAAGCAAGTTCACCACAGTCAAGGAGAATTTCTTCAAGGCTATGGGCTTCGGAATAAGAGGCTTTGTAGGTTCCTTCTTCGAGGATTATACCGTTCTTTCCGACTCCACCTCCGAGTCCATCGTTGTATGGTGCGGTCTCGGACGTGACCAGACTACTGTTGTAAAGCAG
Organism: Huintestinicola sp.; assembly: GCF_051882455.1. Classification (NCBI taxonomy): domain Bacteria; kingdom Bacillati; phylum Bacillota; class Clostridia; order Eubacteriales; family Oscillospiraceae; genus Huintestinicola; species Huintestinicola sp. Next base: position 24,117 of record NZ_JBJERV010000029.1, read on the forward strand.
CTCACCGAGTCCGAATTTACTCCCGAAACAGGCGTTGATGTTTCCATCAACCTGGTTCAGGGTACCATTATGGAGGCAGTTCTTGCAGGAAAGGGCCCCGACGTTGCAATGTTTGTCGGCGGTGAGTTCCCCGTTAACCTTGCTATCAGAGGACTTCTCGTATCGCTTGACGATATGGAGGGCTTTGACGAGGTAGCAAGCCGCTTCCAGGATACCGCTCTCGTTCATTATCAGTATGACGGCAAGACCTATGGTATCCCCATTCAGCGTACATTCCCCATGATGTTCTACAGAAAGGACACCCTTTCCGAGCTTGGCATCGAAAATCCCCCCGAGACATGGCAGGATCTTATCGACATCCTTCCCGCTCTCCAGCGTAAGTATATGCAGCCCGGTCTTATCCTTCCCGGAAACGTAAACGGTACTGCCGTTGCGCCTTCCACCGAGGTAGGTCACACATTCGCAATGCTTATGCTCCAGTCCGGTCTCAACTACTATACTCCCGACCAGACCTCCACAAATTTCGATACCGTTGCAGCAGTTGACGCATTCGATATGTGGACAAGGTTCTATACTACCTATAATTTCGACCAGCAGTATGACGCATTCACCCGTTTCAGAACAGGCGAGGCTCCTATCGTTATCCAGAACTACTGCTCCTTCTACAATCAGCTGAATGTAGCCGCACCCGAGATCAAGGGCGCATGGGATTTCTGCCCCGTTCCCGGAACAAGACGTGAGGACGGCACCGTTTCCCACGCTGCAAACTCCTCAGGCTCAGGCTTTATCGTCCTCAAGGACTGCAAAAACGTTGAAGGCGCATGGAAGTACATCGACTGGTTCACCTCCACCGATACAATGGTTGAGTACGGTCAGAACGTTGAGGGCGTAATGGGTCCCCTCGGAAGATTTGAGTCCGCAAACGTTGAGGCTCTCCAGAAGCTCAACTGGGCAAAGTCCGACCTTGCAAAGATCAACGCTCAGCTTGCAGAGCTTGACGAGATCCCCATCATTCCCTCGTCCTACGTTGTTACACGAAGCATTATGAACGCATTCCGTTCAGTTGTTAACGACAACGACAATGCCCGTGAGACCCTGCGCTGGTACAACAAGGACATCAACGCCGAGATCACACGTAAGCGCAAAAATCTCGGTCTTGACGATTAAAATGAAGGAGGGCAATTACTTTGGCTGAAAATACCGTTAAAAAAGAAATTCTGCTCCCTTCGGAGAGAAAAATGTCAAGAAAGGAAAAGTGGGATTATACCCTTCACGAGATGAAGCGCAACTATATGTGCTACATAATGCTTGCGCCCTTTATGCTCCTTTTCCTGGTATTTACCGTTGTACCTGTTGTAATGTCGCTGCCTATGGGCTTTACCGACTTCAATATGGCAAGTCTCCCCAAGTGGGTAGGCTTTCAGAATTTCTACACAATGTTCCTTGAGGACGATGTTTTCATTCAGTCCATCAGAACAACACTTATCTTCGCAATATTCACAGGTCCCCTCAGCTATGCAATGAGCTTCCTGCTCGCGTGGCTCATCAACGAGCTTCATCCAACGCTGAAGACCATTTTCACACTTATATTCTACGCTCCCTCAATGGCAGGAAACATCTACTTCGTATGGCAGCTCATCTTCTCGGGCGACCAGTACGGATATCTGAACGCTTTCCTTACAGAGCTCGGAATTACCTCCAGCGCTATCCAGTGGCTCACCGACGGCAACTACGTTCTTCCCTGTGTTATCATCGTACAGCTCTGGGTATCCATGGGTGCAGGCTTCCTTGCAATGCGTGCCGGCTTCCAGGGCATCGACAAGTCCATGTATGAGGCAGGCGCTATCGAGGGTATCAAGAACCGCTGGCAGGAGCTTATCTACATCACCATTCCCTCAATGGGACCCTCCCTTATGTTCGCGGCTGTAATGCAGATCGTATCCGCATTCACTGTTGATATCGTGGGACGTATGCTGGCAGGCTTCCCCTCCACAGACTATAAGGTACATACCATTATGACTCACGCCTTTGACTACGGCTGGGTAAGATACGAAATGGGTTATTCGTCCGCCGTATGTTTTGTTTTGTTCGTTGTAATGCTTGTCTGCAATAAGCTCGTCGGCAAGCTGCTCGGCAAATATGTAGACTGAGTAAAGGGGTGAGCTAAAGTTGAAGAAAAACAAGAAAAATCTCAAGCCCTCAGAGCTTGCCGCTTTGCAGGCGGAGGAAAATGCAGCCGCCCTTGAAGCGCTGAGAAAAAGACGTGAAAAAGAGCATAAGAAAATGCTCAAGTCCAAAGGCTCCAACAAGCGAGTAGGCAAATCCTGGAAAAACGATATCGGAATTTTCCTTCTGCTTACCTTTATGGGACTGTTTATGATATTCCCCATCTATCTGGCAGTCGTAAACTCCATCAAGCCCGTTCAGGAAGTATTCCTTATGCCTCCTAAGCTCTATGCAATGGATCCTACCCTCAATAACTTCCAGGATCTGTTCAAGATCGCGAACAATTCCTGGGTACCCTTCTCAAGAAACGTATTCAACAGTATTATGGTAACAGTAGTCGCTACCGTTTTCCACGTGCTGTTTGCGTCCACAGCGGCATTTGTGCTTTCCAAGTGCAGATTTCCCGGAAATGCGCTTCTCAATGAGATAGTTGTCGTAGCCCTGCTGTTCAACTCTACCGTACTCTACATCATGCAGTACATGGTAATGGCATCACTGGGCATGATCAACACCTATTCCGCACTTATCCTGCCCATAATCGCAACGTCAATGGGTCTCTACCTTATGCGTCAGAGCATGACCACCATTCCCGACGCAATGATAGAAGCAGCCAAGGTTGACGGCGCGGGACTTATGCGTATATGCTGGGGCATAGTAATGCCTAACTGTAAGCCTGCTCTTATGACCATCATCATCTTTGAGTTCCAGACCTCCTGGAACCAGGCGGGAGGCGGTCTTGTATACGACGAGGCTCTCAAGACTATCCCTGTCGTAGTTCAGCAGATCGCCGCAGCGGGTATCGCTCGTCAGGGCGCAATAGCGGCTTCCGCAGTCGTACTGATGATCCCTCCCCTGCTGGTATTCGTTCTGGCACAGAGAAACGTTATGGAAACAATGGCACACGCAGGTATGAAGGACTAATTTCATACTGCCACAACTTAAAGAAAAGGGTGATGATATGAAAAGCTTGAAAAAGCTGATCGCCGCAGCAGGCGCAGGACTTATGCTTGCGTCAACACTTGCGGCAAATGTGACCGCTATGGAAAGCTATGACCCTTACAGCTATGACAGATGGGGCGACGCAGTCGCTTCACAGGTTGGATATGCCGCAGAGAAATTTGTGGACGGACAGTCCATAAAGGGTCTTACCGACTACGTGTCCTCAATGGAGGGCTACGAAGCGGCAAAAGCGGAATGGAAGGATAAAATGGGCCTTAAAGAGCCTGCTGACCTTTATCTTGCAGAGGATACAGGATATCTTTTCAAGGAAAATTCCGAAAAGAACCCCGGTACCTATATGTTCATAGCCGACAAGGGCAATGACAGAATAATCGTGACAGACCTTGAGTTCAATATGATAAAATATTTCGACAGATTTACCTACAACGGCGAGGAGCTTACCCTGAAAAAGCCCGAGGGCGTTTTCGTGGATAAGTATACAGGCTTCATCTATGTCTGCGATACCGAAAACAGCCGTGTATTAAAGACCGACATCGACGGAAACGTGGACTACATCTTTGAAAAGCCCACCTCAGAGGTTTATTCCCAGGACCTTACCTACAATCCCCGCAAGGTGGCTGTGGATAAGGCAGGAAATGTTTATGTGGTAGTAAAATCCGTAACAAAGGGTGCGGTAATGTATGATATAAACGGCGATTTCCTCGGCTTCTACGGTGCGAACCGAGTTGAGGCGACCTCCGAGATCATTATGAACGCTTTCTGGAACACCATCGCAACCGAGGAGCAGAGAGCACGTTCAACAAAAACCACCCCTATCGGCTTCTCAAACTTCGATATCGACGATGACGGCTTTATCTATACCGTTACAGAGTCCACCGAGGTAAGAACGGATACCGTCAAGAAGCTGAACCCCAGAGGCTCCAATATCCTTGCCTCCATCACCGCAAATGAAGTTACCTTCGGTGATATTTCCCCCGCATACTACTCCATCTACACCAAGCAGTCCACCCTCACCGACATCGACATCGGACCCAACGGCGAGCTGAATATCCTGGACTTTGCTCACGGCAGAATATTCCAGTACGATAAGCTTGCAAACCTGATGTTCGTAATGGGCGGCACAGGCGAGCAGCTTGGAACCTTCCGAAGCGCAGTTGCTATCGAGAGCTATGACAATATGCTTTATGTTCTCGATTCCAGAAAGAACAGCATTACCGTGTTCAGACGCACTGCATTCGGCGAGATCGTTACCGAGGCTACAAACCTCTATAACTCAGGCTACTACGAGGAATCCGAGGAGCCCTGGAGAAACGTTATCAAGTATGACGGCAACTACCGCCGCGCATACATCGGTATAGGCAACGCACTTCTCAATAAGGAGGAGTACAAGGAGGCAATGAAGTACTTCAAGATCTCCATCAGCCGAAACCGCTACAACAAGGCATACGAGGGCTACAGAGACCAGATCCTTCAGAAATATTTCACTCCTGCGATCATCATTATCCTTGTAGTGATAATTGCGTGGACGGTTCTCAAAAAGCTTAATCAGAAGGGAATAATCACATTCCCCTGGCAGAGAAGGAGAGGTGCGTAAAGTATGTTGGATCTTACCCAGGGACAGTTTGTCAAGCACGTAGTTATGCACCCCTTTGAGGGCTTCGAGGATCTGAGATGGAAAAAAGCAGGCTCTATGAAGATAGCCATCGGCATCGTCTGCCTGCTGTTTATCCAGTCGCTGGCATACAGCAGACTGTACGGCTTCCAGTATTATTCGGATTATGACAAGATTTTCAACATTGTTCCTTATATATTCCAGAGCTTCGGAATATTCCTGCTCTATGTGGTCTGCAACTGGGCGATGTGTACCCTGTTCGACGGCGAAGGCTCTATGAAAAATATTTTCATAGTCACAGCATATTCGCTGATACCGTACATAGCAGGCTATCTGATAGGAACGGTCCTTTCCCATTTTCTCATCAGAGACGAGTATATTTTCATACAGTGCTTTGAGATAATCGGAACGGCATGGACGGTGGTGCTGTTTGTTTCGGCAATGAAAGCCGTTCATCAGTTCACATTCGGAAAGACTCTGGCGCTTATCCTGCTCACATTGGTGGCAATGGTGCTGGTAATATTCCTGCTGGTTCTTCTTCTTACTCTTTTCCAGCAGGTGCTCATATTCCTCTTTACCATCTATACTGAGCTTTCCTACAGATTGAGAGTATAAAATTCATAAGGAAAAGTGGTGAAAACAATGCATTCAAAGCTTAAAAGATCTCTTTCGTTTCTTCTCTGTTTATCAATGCTCCTGACAACGGGAGCCGCAAGCGTGTTCTGTGAGGACGCTCCCGAGGAAAGCGCAGCTTCCGAGGAGGCAGAGTCTGCTGAAGAAGCTGACAGCTCCGACAAAGAGGACAAGGAGGAAAAAACTCCCCGAACAGAGGATGAAGCATTCGAGCTCATGGAGGAGGTTGACTCCAACGAAAACCTGAAGCTCTATATGAACACGAAAGAGAATACAATAATGCTGGAGGACCTTAATACAGGAGAAAAATGGTGGTCAAACCCCGTCGATCTCCAGACCTCCAACGCAAAGAAGGGTCAGAAGGACGAGCTTGCTTCGGGAATGACCCTGATATACGCATCCCCTGCCGACCGAGCAACTACCATTCTTAACAGCAAGGGCAAGGGCAAGACAAAAATGAAAAAGTCGGGCAAGACTATCGAGATAACCTACACCTTCTCCGACCCCGGCATAACCGTTCCCGTTACCATATCCCTTGAAAAGGATCATATGAAGCTGTATGTGGACACTGCCGCAATTGAGGAGCAGAATCCCTCCACCGTCAGCGGAAAGCTTACAACAGACCTTGCTTTTATGACCACCTTCGGCGCAGCAGGCCTCGAGGAAGACGGATACTTTGTAGTACCCGACGGAAGCGGTGCCATAATCAACTTCAATAACGGCAAAACAGGTCTCAAGACCTATACAGGCAAGGTATACGGCAGAGACATCACCGCCGTAAAGACTCAGAAGCAGGCTACCGTTCAGAAGGTAAGCCTCCCGATGTACGGCATTGTTAAAGGAAACAGCGCAATGATGGTAGTAGCCGATAAGGGCGACGCCTGCGCAAGCATCAACAGCTATGTTTCCAACCAGAACAATACCGACTATAACTCCACCTACTTCGATTTCGAGCTCAGAACTCAGGACGAGTACCTGATGGGCGGCGAATCCAGCCCCCTGAAGGTTTTCGAGAAGAGAGGAATACGTATCCCCGAGATCGAGCTTCGCTACTATCCCGTATCCAGAGAGGACAAGAGCGATGTGGACTATACCGATATCGCAGCCCGTTTCAGAAAATATCTTATTGATGAGAAGGGCGTAGAGGATAAGGATCTTACCGATAAGAACTCCCTTTACCTGGATATCTACGGCGCAACACTGAAAAAGGAGTCTGTAGCAGGTCTCCCCGTTACAGTAAAGCAGCCCGTTACCACATTTGCAACAGCCAAGTACATACTTGAGTGCCTCAACGGTATGGGCGTTGACGATATGGTCGTTGCATACAACAACTACAACAATGACAATATCGGCGAGAAGATAGCGGATTCCTTCAATCCCTCCTCAAAGCTGGGCGGCAAGAGCAAGTACAATGCTCTGAGCGAATATGCGTCCGCAAATAACATCGCCCTCTTCCCCGTTGTGGACAATCAGCAGTTCAAAACAGGAAACGGCTACTGGAATATGACCAACACCTCCATCAGAGTGTCCAACGCATACGCTCAGATACCCGTTTTCGACCTTGCTCACGGCATCGAGAACAAGTATTACAAGTCACTTTCCCTCTTTACCCCCGCTTCCTATGACAGAGCCTTCGGTAAGCTCATCAAGAGCTATAACAAGAAGAATGTGACAAACTTCTCCTTCGGCTCCCTGGCAAATACGATCTACGGCGATTACGGCAAAAAGGCTGTTTCCCGTGAAAATGCAAAGGAGATCGTTCAGGGAATTTACAGCAGCGCAAAGCAGTCAGGCTCCGTTCTTTCGGATAATCCCGCGGCATACGTTCTGCCCTACACCGATTACATCACGAACGTTCCTCTCTGCTCCAGCAAATTCGACATTTTCGATGCAGATATCCCCCTCTATCAGATGGTGCTTCACGGCGTGACTCCTTACTCCTGCACCGCAGTAAACGGCGACGCAGACCTTGATATCGCTTCCCTTATGGCAATAGCTTCGGGCAGCAATATCGGCTTCGATATGGTTGGAACGGAAGCCAGCGAGTTGAAGGACACCAAGCTTGACAAATACTTCTACGGCTACTACGCAAACTGGGTAAACGAAGCCGCAGGACTTTACAAGCTGGCAGACGATGTGCTTTCACCCGCAGCGGACAGCACCATTTCCTCCTACACTGTTTCGGAGGACGGCAGCGAGATCACAACGGTCTACGATAACGGCTATACCACCGTTGTTGACCTTGATGAGCGCACCGTAAAGGCAGACGGCAAGACCTATAAGCTTACCGACTATATCGGAGAGGAGGTAATCGGCGAATGAGACTGAATTTATCCTATGAGAAGAAAAAGGGACTTTACGGCTACGGCTTCATAGCACTGTGGTTCATCGGTTCCCTGATGTTCTTCATCATTCCCGTTATCAAGTCCTTTATCTACTCGTTCTTTGACGTAAAGCCCGATGTAGGAGCTCTTGTAATGAGCCCTGTGGGTCTTGACAACTACAAGAGAGCCTTTATGGTAGACCCCGACTTCCGCAAAAACCTTATGGAAGTGCTGGGAGCCACCCTCTGGCAGACACCTATCATCATCATATTCTCCCTCTTCGTTGCGATAATCATCAACCAGAAGTTCAGAGGACGTACCTTCGCAAGAGCGGTATTCTTCCTCCCCGTAATCATTGCAACAGGTCCCGTATACGCTATCATCACCAATAACCTGGACACCAGCGGAACAGCGGACGCGGACCAGTTCTCCACAATGTTCTCCGCAGATATGGTAGACCAGCTGCTTGAGTTCGTGGGAATTTACGGCTTCAACGATAAGCTGACGGAAATGCTCTCCACAATGACCTCGGATATCCTGAACCTTGTATGGAAGTGCGGTATCCAGATAATCATCTTCCTTTCAGCCCTCCAGGGAATACCCACATCGGCAAAGGAAGCCGCAGCCATCGAGGGAGCTACCTCCTGGGAATTTTTCTGGAAGATAACACTTCCCTATGTATCCCCTATGATCCTTGTAAACCTTGTTTATACCATCATCGACACCTTCACAGACCCCACCAACGTGGTAATGGAGCAGGTGCTTTCGGTACAGGACGACTGGAAATACGGTTTCTCGGCGGCAATGGCATGGAGCTACTTCGCCATAGTGCTTGCGGCAGTAGGAATTATCTTCCTCATTATGAACAAGATCGTTTACTACGATGACTAAGTTAAGGAGTTGGAAAAAATGGCAGAAAACACAATAAAAGCAACAGCTTCCGACTTCCTTAAAAAGGTCAAGCCGGAGAAGCCTCCCAAGGAGGTAAAGCGTTCCCGCAAGGAGGAGCGTGAACGCTTCAAGAAGCGTCTTTCCACCCTCACCCCCGCAGAGCAGAAGTATCTCAAAAGGAAAAGAGCCTTTGAGACCCTCTGGCCCATCTGCCGAGGACTGCTGGTGTTCGGACTCTGCTTCGTAATCATCTATCCTCTCATCTATATGATAACAGCGGCATTCCGTCCCCGTTCGGAGATGAATGACCCCACCATCATCTGGATATCAAGGACCTACACTCTCCAGAACATCAAGGACGTTATCCGAGTAATGGACTTCTGGAAGACCTTAGGAAACACCCTGTTCATCAACATCGGCTGTTCCATAGTACAGGTAATAACCTGCGCCATCACAGGCTACGGCTTCGGAAGATTTAACTTCAAGGGCAAGAACATTCTCTTCGGCGTGGTCATTCTTATGATCCTCATGCCTGCGCAGATCATTCTTATCCCCCAGTATATGTTCTTCCGTTACTTCAACCCCCTTGGCATATGGCACGCCGTAACAGGCAACTACATCAACCTCATCGACAACGCCCTGACAATGTATATGCCTGCCCTCATGGCAAACGGACTTCGTGCAGGTCTGTTCATCTTCCTCTTCCGTCAGTCCTTCCGCGGACTGCCCAAGGAGCTGGAGGACGCCGCATATCTGGACGGCTGCTCACCTCTGGGCACATTCGTAAAGGTAATGATACCCAACGCAGGCTCCACCTTCCTCACCGTATTCCTTCTTTCCGTTGTATGGTACTGGAACGACTACTACATCTCCACCTCGTTCTTCACCAACAACAGCACCATCGCTCTCCAGCTCAAAAACCTGAACGCTTCTCTTACAAGAGTGCTGTTCAACAACGGTACCATAAAGGTAAACGCAAGAGAGCTTATCGTGTGGATGGAGTCGGGCTGTCTGCTTTCCATCACGCCTATCCTTGTAATGTACATCTTCCTGCAGAAGAACTTTACCGAGGGTATCGCCCGTTCGGGTCTCACAGGTATGTAATACTCCCCGAGTTGAAAACGGCGTAAAGAAAATTTGCTTCAAGATATCCTGCGGCAGGAGTTGCTGCCGCAGGGTAAATATAAAAGTGAATAAAAAAGAAGTGCCGATTTAACCGTTATTTAATTATGCGATTAAACCGGCAGTTCCTTTTTATTCAAAAAAAGAATACATCGGAGGATAAATTATATGAACTCTCAGAATAATAAATTTGACCCATCAAAGGATCTCTGGTACACCCGCCCCGCCGCAAATTGGGACGAAGCATTGCCCGTAGGAAACGGACGAATGGGCGCAATGATATTCGGAAAGCCCGAAGACGAGCTGCTGCAGCTCAACGAAGACTCCATATGGTCGGGAAGCTTCCGAAACAGAAACAACCCCAAAGCATATGATAACCTTGAGAAAATACGTGAGCTGATAAGCGAGGGAAAAACCGAGGAAGCGGAAGCAGTCTGCTCAGATGCATTTTACGGTACCAATGACCAGCAGCGCCACTACCAGCCCTTAGGCGACCTGCACATCTGGCAGAATGCCCCCGAATACAGCGGATACAAAAGAGGACTTTCCCTTGATAAGGCAGTTTCCGGGACTTGCTTTACATCTGAAGGCGTGACCTATACCCGTGAAGTTTTCGCCTCCCACCCCGATGAATGTATGATCGTCCGTTTCACCGCCGATAAAAAGGGCAGTATATCCTTTACCGCAGCCATCGACGGCAGAGACGACAATTACGATAAAAACGAAGCCTATGACGATAAGACTGTCCTCTTCACCGTTTCCGACGGCATACCCTATGCCTGCGCCATTACGGTAGCATCGGTGGGCGGCGAATGCGGCACCGACGCAAACCGCCTTGTCTGCAAAAATGCCGACGAAGCAATGCTTATAATAGCCGCTCAGACCGCATTTCGCACAGGCGAATACGAAAAGCTCTGCGTATCTCAGGCAAAAAGAGCCGCAAGAATGACCTCCGAACGCCTCTTAAAGCGGCATATCGAGGATTACTCCGCCCTTTTTGACCGCTGCTCATTTTTCCTTTACCCCGGGGACGGAGTAAATTCCGACCTCCCCACCGACGAGCGCCTCAAAGCCGTAAAAGAGGAAAATGCAATTGACAACGAGCTTGTTGCTCTCTATTTCAACTTCTCCCGCTATCTGATGATATCAGGCTCAAGAGAGGGCACCCTTCCCCTTAATCTCCAGGGACTCTGGAACAAGGATATGTGGCCTGCCTGGGGCGGAAAATACACCGTCAACATCAATACCGAGATGAACTACTGGGGAGCCGAGCTTCAGAACCTTTCCGAATGTCATACCCCTCTCTTTGACCACATCGAGCGAATGAGAGAAAACGGCAGAGTGACCGCCCGAACAATGTATCACTGCGGCGGAACTGTCTGCCACCACAATACCGACATCTGGGGCGACACCGCCCCCCAGGACAAATGGCTTCCCGCAACTCTCTGGCCCATGGGAATGGCATGGCTCTGCACACACATATGGGAGCATTACCTTTTCACAGGCGACAAGGACTTCCTTTCGGAGAAATTCGACACCCTCTGCGAAGCCGCAGAATTTTTCGCAGATTTCCTCACCGAGGACGAGAAGGGCAGACTGGTAACAAACCCCTCCGTCTCCCCCGAGAACACCTACTACGTAAATAACGGCAGCGGCAAAACGGGAACTCTCTGCAAAGGTCCCTCAATGGACAGTGAGATACTCTATGTGCTTTTCACCGCCGTAATATCCTCCTCAGCAATTCTGGGCGAAAGAAAAGACTTTGCGGATAAGCTTTGCGGTATGAGAGACCGTCTCCCCAAGCCCGAGATAGGCAAGTACGGTCAGATAATGGAATGGGCGGAGGACTATGACGAGGTAGAGCCGGGACACCGCCATATCTCCCAGCTGTACGCCCTCTATCCCGCCGATATGATAACCCCTACCGATACCCCCGACCTTGCGAAGGCAGCAAGAGCGACCCTTGAGCGCAGGCTTTCCCACGGCGGCGGACATACAGGCTGGTCGAGAGCATGGATAATCAATATGTGGGCAAGACTTCTTGACGGCGAAAAGGTGGGAGAAAACGTTCATGCGCTCCTGGCTCACTCTACAAGCATAAATATGTTCGATATGCACCCCCCCTTCCAGATAGACGGAAATTTCGGCGGCGGCGCAGGCATTGCCGAAGCGGTAATGCAGAGCCGATATGATGCCGTATCGGGCATTGCTAAAATAAGCCTGCTCCCCGCACTTCCCCCCGATTGGAAGCACGGCAGCGTGAGAGGAATGAAAGCCCGCGGCGGCTTCACAGTCCATTTTGACTGGTCAGATGGCAGGATCACAAAAGCCGAGCTGATTTCCCACTGCGCAAACAGGGTATCCCTGCGTGTAAAGGGCGATATCCTCGTCACCTGCGGCGGAGAAGAGGTACAGCTTACTGAAAATAAAGGCGCATTTGAATTTGATACAGAGGTCGGAAAGCGCTACAGCATTTCGGCAAGATGATTTTCGGAGAATGATATGATAGAATTTTACAAGCCCGACAGGCATACAAATCCTGCTCCCCAAGAGGAGCGTGAAACCCGAACAGCCTATGCGGAACCCGAGAATATCCGCATAGTTGTGGATAATGATACCCCCCCGAGAGAAGCGGATACCATCGGTCAGACAGCGCCGACCCGACAGGGCAGCATACCCTCGCCCGCATCGGCGCAGCAGACCTATTCCCCTCTCGACGACATAGCCGACACCGCCAGAGCATACGGCGAGCGGATAATGGAGGAGATAAACCCCGGGGCAGGTGGCTTCAGCACCAAGCTCAAGAATAAAAACATATCCATCCTGCTCTGTGTCCTGTTCGGCATTTTCGGAGCCCACAGATTTTACGAGGGAAAGATCGCCACGGGAATACTCTGGGCTTGTACGGGAGGCGGCTTTGGCATCGGCTGGATAATCGACCTTATAATCCTTATCAACAAGCCGAAGTATTACGAGCCCTGAAAAACTCAAGGAAAGGACGGTTAAAAAAATGGCTCTTAACAGCTTTGCGGATTTCGGCGAAATGCAAAGATCCGTTTTACAGGAAATATGCAATATGGGAGCAGGCAATGCCGCTACCGCCCTGTCCGAGATGATATCCGCAGCAACGGATATCTCCACCCCCCAGGTAAAGGTGCTTCCCACAGCGGAGGCAGGAAAAATAGCCGACCTTCTCAGCAGAGGAACGGAAGCTTTTCTGATAAAGCTCAGCTGCGATATGCAGGGAGCGGTGCTTTTCATATTTCCCTATGCATTTATCGAGCGGCTTGCAGGTACATTTTTTCCGGGAGCGTCGGTAAAGGGGAAGGGGGACGTTGATGAGATGGTCTCCTCGGTGGTGAGGGAAACGGTGAACATCTGCGCCGCCTCATACGCCAACAATTTCTCCATAATGTCGGGAATGACGGTGGACATATCCGTCCCACAGAGCGTGACCGCCCCCTCGGCTGAGATAACGGCGGTAAATCCGGGAGCGGTAAATTCCTGCTTTGTGAACAACTCCATAACCATAAACGACAGCGGCAAGTCCTTCAATATCCTCTTTTTCCCCGAGCTGAAAACCATACAGGATTTTATGGGCAGGATAGGAGTAGAGTGCTAAACGGCTTTGCGGGCTTAGATTTATTATAGCACAAACGTGTCAAAATGTCAATAAACAAATTGTAAACATTTGTGCGAATGTGCCGAACAGCTTAACATAAAAAATCTGAGGGAATAAAAAATATGAAGAACAACAATGAAATTCTTGAAGCCCTGCTTGAAGAAAGCATAAAAATATTTCCCGAGCATTATGCTCGTATCGAAGAAAAAGCCCGTACGCTTTACCTTGAATTCAGTAACCGGGAAGAGGGAAAGCCAAAAGAGATAACAATGCATACAGTAAGGCAGATATACCCCTGCATTGCATTTTATAAAGCTGTTATCGACCAAACGGGTCAGCAGGAAACGGCATATAATATAATAGACGGATATTTTAAAAAACGCGCCGGAGCGTCCGCAAAATTTTTGCAAAAAATTTTAAAGATACCTTTTGTGTATAATATTGTCCCGAATATTATGACCGTAGTTATCCGCAAAATATTCGGCAGAAAATCGGGATTTGAAATGACGGAGCATAAAACAGAGGGAAAAGTGTGCCATATCGATATGCTCATATGTCCTTATTATTCGGCTTGTTCTGCCTGTGGGTGTGCCGAGCTTACTGTGGCATTTTGCAATTCGGACGACGTGGCATACGGAAATTTACACCCAAAGCTTTCATGGGAGCGCAGGAAAACTCTCGGAAGAGGCGATGACTGCTGTGATTTTATATTAAGGGTCAAGTGACAGCAGGCTGAGCCTGCTGCCGCTCGTTCTATAATTTATCCGGGCGGCAAACGGGCGGCTCGGTAACGTTAGTATGAGTAAAGCTATGGAGGTCGTTCAGATGAATGAGCAGGTAAAAGAATATATAGAAAAATATCCAAGTGAGATAATTGAAATGTTCAATAATTTAAGAAAGACCATTTTTGACAGCATTTCAAATGAACCGCAGGAAAGCTTATGGGCGAAACTGCCAAGCTATTATGTCGGTGAAGCGTTCGTGAGACTTATTCCCTTTAAAGACCATATCAACATTGAGGCACAGGCGGCAGCCGGTCATAAGGAAGAATTGGCAGGCTATAAAATGACTCCAAAGGGAATGGTGCAGATATATTTAAAACAGGATATACCATATGAAGCCCTGAAACAGATATTTGCAGAAACCTTAGAGCAGCAAACTTCGGTTTTATCAAGCAAATGATCGTTACCGAGCCACAAACTTAAAAAATTTATCAATACTTACTAACGCAGTCGCCGCGGGGCGTCCCCCGCCGTCGCGGGTCGTCACCCGCATATTCCGATTTATGTTGCCAACAAATAAAAGTTACCGAGCCACAAATTAAAAATTTTTATCAATACTTACCAACGAGGTCGCCGCGGGGCGTCCCCCGCCGCTGCGGGGCGTCACCCGCATATTCCGATTTATGTTGCCAACAAATAAAAGTAACCGAGCCACAAATTAAAAATTTTTTTCAATACTTACCAACGAGGTCGCCGCGGGGCGTCCCCCGCCGTCACCCGCAAGAAAGGAAGAATAGCTATGAAGCTTCTTGCAATAGATGGAAACAGTATAATGAACCGTGCGTTTTACGGTATCAAAGCCCTTTCGAATAAAAAGGGCGTGTTCACCAATGCGCTTACGGGATTTATGAACATCTATCTGAAAACCGCCGCAGAGCTGTCTCCCGAGGGCTGTGCGGTGGCGTTTGACTTGAAGGAGCCCACCTTCCGCCACAAGGCAAACGCCGCATATAAAGCCACAAGGCACGGTATGCCCGATGAGCTTGCGATGCAGATGCCCCTTATCAAGGAGCTGCTTACCGCTCTGGGCGTAAAAGTTCTGGAGTGCCCGGGCTTCGAGGCAGATGACATTCTCGGAACCCTCTCCACCCTCGGAAACGACACCGACCGCGTTTATATCCTGACGGGGGACAGGGACAGCTTGCAGCTCATAAACAAAAACGTCACCGTCCTGCTCCACACCACAAAGGAGCTTATCACCTGCACTCCCGAGAAATTTGCCGAAATGTACGAGGGACTTTCACCCCTTCAGCTTATCGACCTGAAAGCCCTTATGGGCGACAGCTCGGACAATATAAGCGGCGTCAAGGGAATTGGCGAAAAGACCGCGCTTTCCCTTATCAAGGACTATTCCTCCGTTGAGGAGCTTTACGAAAAGCTTGCCGCAGAGGAGGTCAGCGCCACAAGATCCGTTCTTGCAAAGCTCACCGCAGGCGAGGCGGACGCAAAGGAAAGCAAATGGCTTGCCACCATTGTAAAAAATGCTCCCATTGCCCTTTCTATGGCGGATTACGCATACGGCGAGCGTGACGAAGCGGCTTTGTCCCGTCTCCTTACCGAGCTTGAGATGACAAAGCTTATGGAAAGGCTGAATGTAAAGCCCTCTGCCGCATTAAAGGACATTCCCGAAGCCCAAAAGGAAAAGACTGTTGATTATAAAATAGCTCCCCAAAGCGTTTCGGACATAAAGGGCAGCTTTGCATTTATTTTAAAGCGCACCGAAACGGGAGCGGCGCTGTACACTGCCTATGAGGACAAGCTGAGCGTGTTTGAGAATGAGGACGATATCATCTCTCTCCTGTCCTCGGGATCTGAAAAGCAGACCTTCGGCGCAAAGCCTGCTTACCGATATATGCTCGAAAAGGGTGCGGAGCTTAAAAATATCGTTTCGGACGCGGACATTTCGGGATATCTTCTCAATGCCTCCGCCTCGGAATACACGATAAAGGGACTTTGCGCCGAGTACGGCTGTCCCGATTATGAAAACCTCGGAGAATATTCGGACATTGCGGCAATAAGCGGACTCTGCCGCCGCCTTGACAGGGAGCTTTCGGAAACGGGAGCGGAGAAGCTGTGCAAAGAAATAGAGCTGCCCCTTACCGAGGTGCTTGCGTCAATGGAACACTTTGGCGTAAAAGCGGACACCGAGGGCATAAGAAAATTCGGCGAGACCCTGACCGAGGAGATAGACGGGCTTGAGCAGCAGATATATTTCCGTGCAGGCAAGCAGTTCAACATCTCCTCGCCCAAGCAGCTGGGAGTTATCCTCTTTGAGGAAATGGGACTGCCCTCGGGCAAAAAGACCAAAACGGGCTATTCCACAGGCGCAGAGGTCCTGGAGGAGCTTCGCGACAAGGACCCCATCATAGATATGATACTCACCTACCGCCAGTACACAAAGCTGCGCTCCACCTATGTTGAGGGGCTTTTAAAGGCAGTGGGAGAGGACGGACGGATACATTCCGTATTCAAGCAGACCGAAACGAGAACGGGGCGCATATCCTCCACCGAGCCGAATTTGCAGAATATCCCCGTCCGCACCGAGCTTGGACGGAATATGAGAAAATTTTTCGTAAGTGAGGAGGGCAGAGAGCTTATCGACGCGGACTACAGCCAGATAGAGCTTCGTATCCTTGCCCATCTGAGCGGAGACAAAAATATGCAGGAAATTTTTAATGGCGGCGGCGATATCCACACCTCAACGGCGGCTCAGGTATTCGGAATGCCCGAGGATATGGTGACGCCCGAAATGCGCCGTGCGGCAAAGGCTGTTAATTTCGGCATTGTTTACGGCATAAGCGCATTTTCCCTTTCAAAGGACATTGACGTTTCCGTTGCAAAGGCGGACAGGTATATTAAGAGCTATCTTAATAATTTCAGCGGAGTGGCGGCGTTTATGGACAAGGCTGTTTCCGATGCCGCGGAAAAGGGCTATTCGGAAACTATTTTCGGCAGGAGACGGTATATCCCCGAGCTTGCAGCGAAAAACAAGAACATTCAGAGCTTCGGAAAGCGGGCGGCAATGAACGCACCCGTTCAGGGAGCGGCGGCTGACATCATCAAGATAGCTATGGTGAAGGTCTACCGCAGGCTCAGAGAAGAAAACCTTGACGCGCACCTTATTTTGCAGATACACGACGAGCTTATAATCGAGGCTTCGGAAAAGGACGCTGCCAGGGCGGCAGAGGTGCTGGGCGAGGAAATGCGCGGGGCTGTAAAGCTTGACGTTCCCCTCACCGCAGATGTGGAAACGGGTAAAAGCTGGTTTGAATGCCACTGATACTAATTCTAAATCGTTCTATAGACAAAGCCGACAGATAGAATAAGTCCAGTCTAGGAAAGCGACCGCAGGCGGGCTTGCCGCCCGGCAAGGGAGCTTGACGACGAATGGGCTTATTCTAGCCGAGGATTTGTCTATAGGTTGATTGAGAATTAGTATGAGAGGATTGGAAGGAAACAGGTAATGAAAATCAAATATTCAAAAGATGCATTGAAATTTCTTGCCAAGGTTCAGAAACCCATAGCCCAAAGTATAAGAGAAGCCATAAACGGATTGACACTTATTCCGCCTGAAGGAGATATAAAGGTTTTACAGGGGTATAACGATGGACGGCAGAGACTTCGTGTTGGAAAATACCGTATCATATATCGGTTTGATATTGACAATGAACTTAAAATATTGTATATTATAGACATAGGCTCAAGAGGCGATATTTATAAGTAGAAGGAGGTCTTTTGTATGTCACCAAAAACTAAACAGCTGATATTGATGTTTGAAATGCTTCCCGAACAGGAGCAGGAGCTTGCCTATGAAACAGTCAAGCGTTTTGTGCTTGCGTGGGACCCGGATTTTACAAAGGTAACTCCCGAGGAGCGGCAGCACATAGATGAAGCTGAAAAAAGCGGCTTTATTTCCGATGATGAGATAGATTGGGACAATTTGGAAAAATATGCAGATTGACCCGTCGCATGGAGCGGTGAAATATCCGCTCCTGTTTTTAAGTGAATTTTCCGGAAGGGCGGTAACAAAAAAATGGAAATAAAATTTCATCTCCCCGATTTTATGAGACATTGCAGGCTCAATCTCACCATGGCGGAGTATATGAAAAGAAATCCTCACAAATTCCGTGAGGGCGTGAAAATCGGCTCGGTCTACGGTTCATTCCCCAATATGCTCTGGAACGGCGGACGATACTTTCAGGGAAACTGCGACCCCCGTATCCCCGGCGAGGTGATAAAGCAGTTCAATCAGCGGGGCATACCCTGCCGCTTTACTCTCACAAATCCCCTGCTTACTCCCCAGCACCTCTCCGACCCTCTCTGCAACGCTATCCTCAAGGCGGCGGACAACGGAATGAACGAGGCGATCGTCTTTTCTCCCATGCTCGAGGACTACATCAGGGAGCATTTCCCGGATATGCCCATAACCAGCTCCACCTGCAAGCAGATCGAGGACTTTGACGAGCTTTGCACCGAGATGGAGAAGGATTATTCCCTTGTTGTCCTGGATTACAATCTCAACAACGATTTTGAGCTGCTCGGAAAGCTTCCTCACAAGGAAAAAGCCGAGCTGCTGATAAACGCCTGCTGCGACCCGGGCTGCAAGCGCAGGGGAGAGCATTACCGCTCCATCGGCAGAAGCCAGATCGCTCTCACCGAGCATATGATGAAGAAAACGGGCACGCCCTACACCCCCGAGCCCTTTGAGTGCCCTTGTATGAGGAAAACGCTGTATCAGACGGTCGATTCTCCTCTGCACATATCTCCCGAGGCGATATATGAGAAATATGTGCCTATGGGCTTTACAAATTTCAAGATAGAGGGCAGGAGCGTTCCCGATGTGAATGTTCTGGAAAATTATGTATATTATTTGGCAAAGCCCGAGTACAAGGACGAGGTCAGACTTGATATACTTATCATGCTTACGGGAAAATTTAAATATTTTGGCTGATATGTTCCGATTTTGCGCTTCGCACTTGAACGAAAATGAATAGAATTTTGAATTTTTGGGAAATTTACGATATTATTTTGTTAAATTTACAATCCGTTAATGATATATGCGATAAAAGTTTATAAACTGTGCCGCCTTTTATTATATAATAAAGATATATTATGTTGGAATATTTCGGACATTTTTTGCAGACGTATTGTGTGCATAATTCCGAGAATTTTAAATGGGAGGAATTTTGATATGTCACTTGGTAAGGTTCTTGTTGTTGATGACGATAATAACATCTGCGAGCTTCTGAAATTATATCTGGAAAAGGAAGGCTACGGCGTTATGGTCTCCCATGACGGCGATGAGGCTGTTGTTAAGTTCAATGCGCTCAAGCCCGATATCGTTCTTCTCGACATTATGCTTCCCGGCCTTGACGGCTGGCAGGTATGCCGCGAGATCAGAAAGAAATCCAATGTGCCCATTATTATGATAACCGCCAAGAGCGAGACCTTCGACAAGGTGCTGGGTCTTGAGCTGGGCGCTGACGACTATGTTGTAAAGCCCTTTGACACCAAGGAGGTAATTGCCCGTATCAAGGCAGTTTCCAGAAGAATTGGCCAGTCCTCCTCCGAGTCCGAGATCAGAGAGGTCAAGTATGACAAGCTGGTCGTTAATATGACAAGATACGAGCTGAGAGTGGACGGCAAGGTAATGGATACTCCTCCCAAGGAGCTGGAGCTTCTTTTCTACCTCGCTTCCAACCCCAACAGAGTTTATACAAGAGATCAGCTCCTCGACGAGGTATGGGGCTTTGAGTATTACGGCGATTCCCGTACCATCGACGTTCACATCAAGCGTCTCAGAGAAAAGCTTGAGGGCGTTTCCGACAAGTGGGCGCTCAAGACAGTATGGGGCGTAGGCTACAAGTTCGAGGCTGAAGAGGAAAATGCGTAAAAGCATTGCCGCAGAGTATTTCAGCTTATCGGCAGCGCTGGTTGCGGCGTCGCTCATATTCATGGCAACGCTTATAATCAGCTTTTCCGTATCCACCTACAAAAGCGACCGCAAAAATCTGCTGGAGCAGCTGACTGAGGAAGTCCGCGTCAGCGTTTCCGCATATCTGACCGGCGGACCCGACGGGGTCTCCGCTCTTCGTGAGATTTTGCCCTCGGTCTCTGCAAGCACGGGTGCGGACTATATTTTGTTTGACAGTGAGGGTGATGTTTTGGCTTGTTCCGAGGCATCACCTTGTTCACATACGGGGACTTTGAGCGCTCAGTCCATGAAAAAGGCTCTCCCACAGGGGGCTTTTGCTATGGACAGTATGGGCGGCTTTTATCCCGTATCCTGCCTCAATATGCTCTATTCCCTGAACTGCGGCGGGGAGGAATATTATCTTGCGGCAAGCCTCAGCGCCAAGGGCTTTACGGATTATCTGAGGGCTATGGTGGTGCTTTTTCTTGCGGCTTTCGCAGTCATTATGCTGGCAGTCTTTCCGCTGCTCAAGTATACCATTGACCGCATCCTTACTCCTCTCAAGGAGATGACATTGGCGGCAAAGCGGTTCGGAGAGGGGGATTTCTCGGAAAAGGTCTGCGTTTCCGACCAGAACGAGATGGGCTTTCTGGCAAACACCCTGAACGATATGGCAAGCTCCCTTGAAGCCATCGAGGAGAACAGAAAAAGCTTTATCTCCAACGTTTCCCACGAGCTGAGAACGCCCATGACCACCATCGGCGGCTTTGTGGACGGAATACTTGACGGCACTATCCCCGAAAACAGGCACAGGGAATACCTGAGAACGGTCTCCGAGGAGATAAACCGTCTGGCGAGACTTGTGCGCTCAATGCTCAACATATCCAAGTACGAGGCAGGCGAAATGCAGCTCCAGACCGAGGATTTTGACATTACCGAGCTTACGGTCAAGACTGTGCTCCTTTTTGAAAAACGTATCGAGGGAAAAAATATCGACATCAGAGGTCTTGACACGGACAGGTTTTTTGTCAATGCGGATATGGACCTTGTTCAGCAGGTCATTTACAATCTTACCGAAAATGCGGTGAAGTTTGTGAACGAGGGCGGATATATCTCCTACAGCTTCCGTGAAGAGGAGGGCGCTGTGGCGGTGGTTATCCGAAACAGCGGCGAGGGTCTGAAGAAAAATGAGATAAACAAGGTATTTGACAGATTTTACAAAACCGACGAGTCAAGGGGCAAGGACAAGACCGGCGTGGGTCTCGGTCTGTCCATCGTGCGCTCGATCATCAAGCTGCATAACGGCTCGGTGCTTGTCCGCAGCAAAACAGGGGAATACACCGAGTTTGAATTTACTCTGCCATCGGGCAGCCGCCCTTGATCGGCAAAACCTTAACGGAGGTCGGTATGGAAATATACGAAAACGGGTCGTCACCCGAAAACAATAACGAGAATGATAAGCCTGTCAATCCCGATCTGAACAGGGGGGGCGGCGTTTTTGCGGAGGAGGATCTTTCGGAGAAGATGCCGGATGCTCCTGCCAATAATTATCCTCCCTATCAGACGTATCAGCCCTACGGCGCGCCGACGGGAAACGGTTATCCCCAAAGTTACGGGGGTGCTGCATCGCCTGCGGACGCTGCTTACAGGCAGATGTATTCGGGGGTGGCTCCCGATCGCCGCGGTTATTACGGCAATGCTCAGGGTATGATGGGAAATGCTGCTCAGTACGGACCGTCCCAGAATTATTCTGCTGCGGATAACGGCTCGGGCGGCTATGTCCCGCCTCAGAACGGCAATGTTTCCGGCTATGCGGGGGGCAATGCGTCAGGCTGTGCAGGAGGCAATGTGTCCGGCTGTGCAGGAGGCAATGCGTCCGGCTGTGCAGGAGGCAATGTGCCTTACGGTGGATATTATTATCAGCCCCAGGTGGGAGCGGTGTCTGCTTCTATGGGCGAAGGCGAGATGAAAAAGTCCTCAAAGGGCTGGATAATTGCGGCGGTCATTATCGTTGTGCTGATGTTCTCGGCGGTAATGCTGCTGCTGGCTTTCGGTCATAAGGACGAGGGGCTGACCCTTGATACGAATGAAACGGGAAGCGGTTCGGCTCAGAACGTTTCTCAGAGCGGCTCTGAATCAAAAGGCGTGACTGTTAATATCAATGTGGCTCCGAAGCCTGTGGAGAATGAGGAGTTTTATCAGAACAAGGAAACGGGTCTGCTGACGCCTGCGGGTGCGGCAAATCAGGTCCTGCCCTCTATCGTTAATCTCTACGGCTATACCACGACCACTGTGCAGCCTTATAACGAGGCTTCGGGCATTATCATCTCCGAGGACGGATATATTATCACCAATGCCCATGCCACCGAGGATATTTCCCGTTTCAAGGCTAAGCTCAACGATGAGCGCGAGTTTGAGGCAAAGCTTATCGGTGCGGACACACGGACCGACCTGGCTGTTCTGAAAATAGAGGCTGACGGGCTTGTGCCTGCGGTCATCGGCAGCTCGTCGGATATGATACAGGGCGAAGAGGTCATTGCCATCGGAAATGCAGGCGGCTTCAACGATACGGTCACGGTGGGAAATGTTTCCTATGTTGACCGTGAGATCAAAAGCTATACGGGCTATCCCATCAAATGCATTCAGACCGATGCGGCGCTTAATTTCGGCAATTCGGGCGGCGCGCTGGTCAACCTCTACGGTCAGGTGGTCGGCATCGTTGTGAGCAAATACAGCTCCACGGGCAGCGAGAATATCGGCTTTGCCATTTCTACGGATTTTGCGGTCCCCATAGTCGAGGATATTATGGAAAAGGGCTATGTGACAGGCAGAGCGAGGATAGGTATACTTTATAAGTTCATTTCGCCAGACAGCGCGGAGAGTATGGGAATAAAGCCCGGGCTCCTGGTGGCTGAGATATCCGATGACTGCGACGTGTCAAACACCGACCTGCAGAAGGATGATATCATTATGGAGATAGACGGAATCCCGATGATAACCGAGAACAGCGTCAAGGAATTCCAGAATACTCACAATGCGGGAGATGTGGTCACGGCTAAGGTGTACAGGCTTGAATTTAACGGCGAGGCAAAGGAATTTGAGATATCCTTTACGCTTGAGGAACAGAAATAACAGGAGCGGACAGTGCGCGGGCGCTGTCCGCATTTCTATGCGCTAAGTTGCAAGGTGAAATTGCACATTTTACAGCAGCGAAAGGACAAGCGAAAAGGCAAAATAGCCAAACTCAAAAATATAGTCGAAAAAGGCTTGACATTTGTGAGCAGGTGTGGTAAAATAAAAAAGCTGTCGGTGATGCAAAGGTCACAAAGATAGCGGCACTCG
>NZ_JBJERV010000030.1:0-12733 GCF_051882455.1 Huintestinicola sp.
GGTGGAACGTTTTTGACAAAGCAATTTTAATATGGAGTTGTGCATATTATATAATTGTCGTTTCTTTTTTGACAGATTGACAGGTCTTTCGCATTTGCGCGAAAGACCTGTTTTCTTTTATCATGAAACTCTCTTTTTCAGCTCGTCCAGCTCAATGACCCTGCTGAGCCTGTTTATAAGTATAGTGCTTGTCACAGGCTTTGTTATAAAGTCCATAGCCCCCCGGTCAAAGCACCGCTCTTCCAGGGATTTGTCCGAATCGGCAGTCAGGAACACAACGGGAACATCGCAAAGCTCCCTTATCCGCTTCATAAGCTCAAAGCCGTCCATCTCGGGCATATAAATATCCAGCACCGCCAGGTCGGGAATGTCCTTCCTCAGTATTTTCAGTGCTTCATCTCCCGAACCGGCAGTTATGACCTCAAATTTCGTCTCAAGTGTCCGCTTTGCAATGGCAAGGCAGGAGGGGTCGTCGTCCACTATAAGTATTCTGGATATTCTTTCCTCCTTCGTCTCCTCGCCGCCCAGGATATCGTCGGGGTCGTCAAGCACAGCCTTTATTTTTTGGAGCATTTCGCCGTACATTTCGTATACCCTTTGATGATTTTCCTCAATGTAGCCGATATCTCCCGATTTCTGCGCCATTTCAAGACCCTTTGCCTCACCCGAAAGCTCCGCCGCGCCGATGGTAAGAGATGTGCTCTTTACAGAATGAACGGTGATGCGGTAATTGTCGTAATCTTTTTCCTCGTAGAAATTCTTCATATCCTCAAGACGGGAATTTTCAAGATATGTCTCAAGCATGGATATGTAAAAGCCCTCGTCCTCGCAGCAGTAGGTAAGACCCGTTGCCGTATCGAGGAACTGTCCCAGCCGCTCCATAACACTTCGTTTGCGGCGGGGAGCATTTTTCTCCTCGGTGGTATCGGGAATATCCCTTGGCAGCTCCTTTATCATTCCTGCAGGGAGATATTTTTTCAGTATGCCGTATAACATTCTGCCCGTAACAGGCTTTGCAAGATAATCGTCAAAGCCCTCCGCAAGATACATTTCCCTCGCACCCGCAACGGTATTTGCGGTAAGCACCGCAACAGGCGCATCGCTGAGCCCCCTGTCCTTAATGACACGAAGAGTCTCGATACCGTCCATTTCGGGCATCATATGGTCTAAGAAAATAATATCGTAGCTGTTTTTCTCCAGCATAGAAATAGCTTCTCTTCCGCCGCTGACAGCGTCGATATCCGCTCCCGAGTCTCTGAGAAGACCCTTGAAAAGCTCTCTGTTCATACCGTTATCATCAACGGTGAGGATCTTAGCGTCGGGAATATAGAACTTGTAGCTGTCATCAGTGTTTATGTCGCCCGAGCCGAGAGGGGATATTTTTCCTGCGGGAATACTGCTTATTACCTGCTGTCTCAGCTCAAAGGAAACTGTGGTACCCTTTTCATACTCGCTGTCGATGGATATGCTTCCGCCCATAAGGGACAACAGCTTTGTAACGATGGAAAGTCCCAGACCCACGCCCTGAATGTTCTGATTTTTCTTCTTGTCCAGGCGGGTAAAGCTCTGTGACAAACGGGCAAGGTCCTCTTTTCTGATACCAACGCCGCTGTCGCTTATCCTTGCGGAAAGCAGACCCGTATCGCCGCCCTCATCGGGTATCCATTTAACGGATATCTCCACATAGCCTCTGTAGGTATATTTCACCGCATTGGATATCACATTGTTAAACACCTGGATAACTCTTGTAATATCACCCGAAAGCTCGGAGGGGATATTCTCGTCGATATCCGTCCTGAGCTCAAGCTGACTTTTGTCGGTGCCGTATTCCGCATAGGCGAGCACATCTCTCAGCATAGAGCGGGTGGAATAGGGGCTTTCGGTAATTTTCAGCCTGCCGCCCTCTATCTCGGTGTAGTCGAGAATGTTGCTGATAATGGAGAGGAGGTTCATACCCGCCGTCTGAACATTATCGGTGCATTTTCTTATCTCTGTGTCATTAGTCTGCTGCATTATCATCTCGTTAAAGCCGAGAATGGAGTTGATAGGAGTTCTCAGCTCGTGGGACATTGCGGAAAGAAAATCGGTTTTCGCCTGATTTGCCGCCTGAGCCAGACCCATAGCCTCCTCCGCCTCGTCTCTTGTACTTGCAAGCTCCTCCATAGTTTTAGTAAGCTGCTGATAATCGGGGGTCTCCATGGAAAACATGAGCATCACAAAGCCCAGAGACACTGTAAACAGGCAGAAAAGCACGTCAGGTAAAACGAGCTGTACCGCAGGACCGATAAGGCTTGTAACGCAGTAAAGAATGATGGTTACCTTCTGATTTGTATTGAACCGTTTTGACTCGCTGAGCAGCACACCTGTAGCAGCGAAGATAAATACCAATGACACAGAATAGGTCATATAATACAAAGGTCCGTGAATATACTCTCCCTCGGGAGTAAAGCTGAACACACAGCCTGTGAACAGGTTGATAACAAGGATAATATTTGCAATAATGTTCAGCCATCGGCATATCTGAAAGAATTTTCCTTCGGGCTTTCTCCTGCACACACCCTCAATGCAGTAAATAAGGAAGTGATATTCAAGTACAAGGACCGAAACATTATAGGCGTGGTTCAGTATCATATTCAGCCATACAGGTATATGAGCCGCATAGCTTATGGTAACAGCAGTCAGAACATCGAGAGAGACCGCAACGAGGAGATATACCGCCAGCCTCTGAAAGAGCTTGTTCTGCTTTGATGTATTATTGTACTGAAGGCGGATATACATATTAAGGATAATCAGGTAGCAGATAGCCGCGGCTTCAAAATAAATATTATAGATCATTGCTTACCGCCTCCTCCTTTTCGCCCAGATACTCCGAGATCCTGTCAATAAGCCTTTCGCAGCTTTCGGAAAAGCCCTTGTGATGTTCCTTGACATAGGAAATATTGTCATTTTTAAGAGCATTTTTCATAGCGGCAGTCTTGGCAGCAAGCTCCTCCGCGCCGATACTGAGAGCAGTGCCCATAATACTGTGGATACATACACTGTAATTGTCCCAGTCTCTTGCGGAGTAATATTTGTTTAGCCTTTCCGTAATGCCGCTGTGAACGAACCCCCGGAGCACTTCCTTGTAGAAGGAAATATCTCCGCAGCAGAAGGATATACCTTCCTTTGAATTAAGAAATCCGGGAATATCCGAATTATCGCAGGGTACCTTTTCCCTGACCTCTTCGGAGAAGGATACCACCTTTTCGGCAGGCAGGAACCTGATAAGCATATCCTCCAGGTCGCAGCCCTTCACAGGCTTTGAAAGATAATCCGCAAAGCCCATGGACATATAGCTTTCCTTAGCGCCCGCAATGACATTTGCAGTAAGAGCGATAACGGGGGTGTCCCTGTTGGGGCTGTCAGTATTTTCTTTCAGGTGTTTCAGAGTTTCAACGCCGTCCATCTCGGGCATAAGGTGGTCCATAAAGATAATATCATATTTTTCCTTTGCAGCAAGAGCAAGACATTCCTCACCGCTGTAGGCTGCGTCTGGGCTGATAAGAGTCTTTTTGATAAGCCCCTTCATTACCTCCACATTCATCTTAACATCGTCCACCACAAGTATCCTTGCGTCGGGGGCATGGAAGCTTTCATGGTATTTCTTGTCGGGGGAGCTGTTCTGGCTGGGGTCAAATACGCCTATAACGCCTGTTCCCGCCACCCTCTGGGGAATACGGACCGTAAAAATGCTTCCCTTGCCCAACTCGCTCTCCACCAGGACCGTGCCGTCCATAAGCTCCGCAAGCCTTTTTGTAATGGCAAGACCCAGTCCCGTTCCCTCGATATTTCTTGTCTGAGATGAATTTATTCTTCTGAAGGAGTCAAAAAGCTTTGCCTTGTCCTCATCGCTTATGCCCATACCCGTATCCTTAACGGAAATAATAAGCATTATCCTTTCATCATCTATCCTGTCAAAGCCCAGAGAAAGAGAAACCGAGCCTTTCGGGGTGTACTTCACACCGTTTGTGAGAAGATTAGTGATTATCTGCCTTATGCGAAATTCGTCACCCACAAGCTTTTTTGGGGTATTCCCGTCAGTCTCGAAGGAAAAGCGAAGCTCCTTTTCGGCGGCTCTCATAAATACCAGATTGTAGCAGTCCTTGAGCAGCAGGGAAAGGTCGTACTCTGCGGGGATTATCTCCATTTTATTGGACTCTATCTTTGAAAAATCCAGAATATCGTTAATAATGCTCAGCAGGGAATTGCCTGCGCTGCGGATATTCACAGCATAAGCGGTAATATCCTTGTCCGTACTTTCTCTGATTATCATCTCGTCCATTCCGAGAACGGCGTTGATGGGAGTTCTTATCTCGTGGGACATATGAGCGAGAAATCTGCTCTTTGCGTTATTGGCGTTCTGAGCCTCTTCCATAGCCTTGACAAGCTCATCGTCCTTACGGAGCATTATCTCCCTCTGATTTTCGTAAATATCGGTCTGATATTTAAACATAATGCCTATAATAACGGCAAAAAACACGAAGGATATGAACATTACAGAGAAGCAGGCGATCTCATTATCCGAATGGATTATGCTCCCGGGGCAGAATTTTTCATATATCATACATCCCGCACTCGCAAG
Organism: Huintestinicola sp.; assembly: GCF_051882455.1. Lineage (NCBI taxonomy): Bacteria > Bacillati > Bacillota > Clostridia > Eubacteriales > Oscillospiraceae > Huintestinicola > Huintestinicola sp. The sequence goes on from NZ_JBJERV010000030.1 coordinate 4,622, forward strand.
CACGCTGAGAATAAACATTATCACCGAGCCCGGTCCTCTGAGAGCAACGAGAGGAGTTAAAAGCCCGAGCAAAAACCACAGCTGTATACCGTCCTTTGTTCCGCCGTTTGTGATAAAAAATATGGGTAGCAGCACAAGGTCGCCTATGGTAGTTATAAGAATGGCAGCAAGGCGTTCATTGCCCTTTATCACGGATATCCACAGATTAAGCCCCAAAAAAAGGACAATGAGAACAGCGGTTATATTCCCGATAAATCCCGGGTTTAAAATAAAGGATATGAGAACGGATATACCTGCCATAGCAAAGGTCACCGCAAGCATAAAATTAAAAAGCTTATGCTGTACATCAAATTCGTCCTTCAGGAGCAGGTCTTTTATTTTTTTTATCAAAGGTGTTTTCACAAAGCTTCCCCCTGTTTGTTCGTCTATATCAACAAAAAAAATCAAACTTAATAGGTCTATTTTTAATTATATCATATATTCTGGACAAATTCAATATATTTTTAAAATAAAAATGTCTCTCAACAGGTGAGAGACAACAGTCTGTCGAAAAAGGAACGACAATTATATAATATGCACAAACCCATACAGAAATTGCTATGTCCAAAACGTTCCACCGGAACGTTTTGGAGGGAAAAATAATAAGGATATGTTAGAAAGGGGCGCGGTCGTGTTCGCGCCCCTCGGAAATGCTGTCGCATTTCCTCACCCCTGCTCCGTTTTGGAAGGATAAAGGGGATTTCGCCCTCTGCGGAGGGCGACAAGGGGCTCTGCCCCCTTGACCCCTGCCACCTTTGAAAAGGTGGACGAAACTTTTACTATGACCTTATTTGTGCAAATTTTTTCATCTAAACACTTTATCGACACGCTGATGTCTCTCAACAGGTGAGAGACAAAATATAATATAAACCTTATCAGACCTCTCCTGCGGAAAGCATTATCATAGCGGTAACAGCAATAGGACAGGTCTCGCAGCGCAGGATACGCTTCCCCAGCCATATGGGAACAGCGCCCTTCTCGCAGCACATATCCGCCTCCGACCTGTCAAAGCCCCCCTCCGCGCCGATCATAACGCCGCAGGTCTTTTTTCCCGAAAAGTCAATGTCCGAAAGCCGCTCCCCGCCGTTTTCGTAGCATAAAAGGGATATATCGTTCCCGCAAAGCTCCCTTACAGCCTCCTCAAAGCTTACAATTCCGCATATTTCGGGAATATTTCCTCTGCCCGACTGCTTTGCGGCTTCCTCTGCTACCTTTCTCCACCTTGCAAGCTTTTTCTCCGCCGATTTTTCATGGGGACGAGAAACGCATCTTTTGGAGATAAAGAAAACTATCCTCGCCGCTCCCAGCTCCGTGCATTTCTGAATGATAAGCTCGGGCTTGTCCTGCTTCGGGAGAGCCTGATAAATGGTCAGCCGCAGATCCGGCTCGGAGGAGGAGGGGACCTTTTCGACTACTCTGCAAAAAACCTCCTCCGAGGTCATTTTCTCAATGACCGAAACAAAGTCCGTACCCTCTCTGCAGAAGGTGATGCTGTCGCCTGTTTTCATTCTGAGCGATCTGCCTATGTGAACGGCATCGCCGCCCCTGACCGTAATAATATCGCCGCAAAGAGCGGTCTCGTCAATAAAAAATCTTGGCATATGTGACCTCTTAAAAATTCACCCGTTCATTATCGCGGGCATAATATAACTATGACAGCCTGTTGTAAAGACAGCCTGTACATTTCATAACACAGGGAAGCAATACTTATGAATAATATATCTGCATTGTCCTCGCTGTCCGAGGGCACAACAGCTACCGTAACTGAGATGAACAGTACGGGAGATATGCGCCGCCGACTTATGGATATGGGACTTATCGAGGGAACAAAAGTAATATGTCTCCACCGCAGCCCCGCAGGGGACCCCATAGCCTATCTTATCAGAGGAGCAGTGATAGCTCTCCGTAAGGAGGACACGGGAAAAATACTTGTGAGAACAGATCAGCTTGCGGAGTAAACTCTCACATAGTCCGCATATATCCTGTCGGGGAGCATATCCTTGTCGGGAATACCCGTCCAGCCCCCGGTCTCAGCGGAAAATTTAAGGTATAAGGGAACCTCGCAGGTTCCCTTTGCTTTTTGAGCGTCGGTCCTCCAGGTCTCATTTCCGTCAATATAATAAACATACTCGTCCTCAGTCCAGAGAAGCCCGAAGGTGTGAAATTCCCCGTCGTAAACATCGGCGTCCACTATCTTCCCCTCAGACTTGTGCTTAGAACCGTAGCCGTCCCAGTTAAGGGTGTGCTGTATCTTCTTCTCGCTGTAAAAAGGGGACTCGTAAATATCTATCTCCGTACCGTCCCTGCCGCCGTTTGCCTCGCTGTTAACAGAATCTCCCATGAGCCAGAAGGCAGTCCAGTACCCGGGGACATTGTTAAGAGTGCATCTTATCTCATAATACCCGTAAGCCTGCTCGAAAATGCCCCTTGTGCGGACAGCCCCCGAGTTAAATCTGTCCGTTTCCTCGTCATAGCTCATCTCCAGCACAAGGTGCCCCTCTCCGTCAAGATAGGACATATCGTCCTTCCAGTAATTATTAAGGTCCTGACGTTTGTATTCGGGACATCTTTCCCACTTTGAAGCATCAAGCTCCGTCCCGTCAAAATTATCCTCAAAGGTCAGGTAATAAGGAGTGTGGTCAAATATTTTATAACTTTCAACATCTCTGTTTAAAAATGTTGAAAGTTCCGCAACTGCCGCCGCCATCAGTGCCATAAGCTCGGATATCATACTATCATGCTCCTTTCCTGTGAAGCTTTTCCCTAACGCTTATTCTCAGCTTTTCAAGAGCCTCGCCGTGTTCCGAGGATCTGAGACTCGGGAAAGCATTGATAAGCCTGATAACGCGCCTGTCCTCCCTGTCGGAAAATGCGATAAGAGCGTCATATCTGCTCCTGAGCTTTTCTTCAAACTCGTCTCTTTTCTCCCTGACCTCTTCCCTGAGCCTCTCAGCCTCTTCGGAAGCCTCCTCGGAAGCAATATAAAACTCTGCCGCCTTTTCAGCACCTGCATCTGCTGCCTCAAGAGCCTTGTCCGCAAATTTCATTCCCAGCTTCTGGGAATGATCGTACATTTTAGCGGATATCTCGGATATCTCTTTAAGCCTGAGATTGAGCCTGTATACCGCCGAAACGGAATTAACGCAGTCAATAACAATAAGCACGCCCATTACTATAATGACCATAACGCCTATCATACGGGGAATGATACGAATTATCCCCTCTACCCACGGCTCAGCGCAGTATTCCACGATAAGGCAGCCCAGACCCCATTCAATGCTTACTTTAAGGCATATATACCCCTTGAAATTGAAATGCTCGTCGGAATAATCCCACCACATATTGTGAAAAATAAGCTTCATCAGCACCCCCACCGCCAGCTCAAAGGCTGTGCAGATAAGCGATGACAGGATAAAAACCACAATGGGATATTCCATAAACCGCCCTAAAATGACAGTGATAATAAGCACTCCCACCCCGTATATGGGGCATATGGGCATACTGAGAAATCCTCTGTTCGAATACTCCCCCATTTTAAGAGCATGAGCACAGACCTCGATAGCCCAGCCTATAAAAGACCATATCAGAAACAGCAGGCACATTTCATAAAGGCTGAACCCGAAAAAGCTTATTTTCTCAAAAAACAATTTTATCACCTATTACAACAAGCAGGCGGTTTTTCCGCCTGCCCATTTAAAAATTATTCTTCCGTATCTTCCGAAACGTCCTCATCATCATCGTCAGGCTCTTCGTCAATAATTACCTCGCTCTGCTCTTCTGCAGCAGCCTCGGCAAGCTCCTTCTGAAGCTCCTCCTCGGAAGGCTGCTCTATCTTCTCGGTCTCAGCGCTGTCATCGTGCTCGGCTCTTGTGAAGGAAACCACCCTGTCCTCGCCGCTTACTCTCATAAGCTTGACGCCGGTAGCATATCTTCCCATAACGCGTATATCGCAGGCTCTTATCCTGATGATAACGCCGTCGGAAGCAATCATAATGATGTCATCGTCCTCGTCAACTATCTTGATGCCGCATACATAGCCCTTTTCCTCGGATACCTTGTAGCTCAGCATACCATAGCCGCCTCTGTGCTGTATACGGTAATCCTCAAGCCTTACGCGTCTGCCCAGACCCTTGTCGGTAACGGTAAGAAGGGTAGCACCCTCTCTTACTCTCGCCATAGAAACAACATAGTCGCCCTCTCTGAGCTTGATAGCCTTAACGCCGTGAGCCGTTCTGCTCATAGGTCTCATCTGAGTTTCCTCAATGCGTATAGCAAAGCCGTTTCTTGTGGCAACAATCACCTGAGCATTGCCGTCAGTGAGCCTTACGCCTGCGATCTCGTCGCCCTCGTCAAGCCCCACAGCCCTCAGACCGTTCTTGCGGACATTCTTGTAGGAGGAAAGGGGAGTCCTCTTTATCTTGCCGTTTTTGGTGACCATAATGATAAATCTGCCCTCGTCATAATCGGAGGTCTTTATCATAGCGGCAATTTTCTCGTCCTCTGCAAGAGGGAGCATATTGATAACATTAACGCCTCTGGACTGCTTTGAGCCCTCAGCGATCTCAAAGCAGCGCAGCTTGTACATAATTCCCTTGTTGGAAATAAACAGCACATCATCGTGAGAGGAAGCGATAAACATTTCCTGAATAAAGTCCTCGTCCCTCTGCTTTATAGCGGAAACGCCCTTGCCGCCGCGCTTCTGAATTTTGTACTCGCTTACAGGCTGGCGCTTGATATAACCGATATCCGTAAGAGTAACAACGCAGTCCTCAACGGGGATAAGGTCCTCCACATCAACTTCGCCGCTGATGTTCTCGATATCTGTCTTTCTCTCGTCGCCGTACTTCTTCTTTATCTCCTCAAGCTCATCGGAAATGATAGAAAGCACCTTCTCATTGTCCCCGAGAATTTCTGTCAGTTCCTTTATCTTAGCATGAAGCTCGGCAAGCTCGTCCTCTATCTTCTTGCGCTCCATATTGGAGAGCTGATACATTCTCATCTGAGCGATAGCCTCAGCCTGCACATCGGTGAGAGCAAATCTTTCCATAAGTCTCGACTTTATCTCGCCGATATTTTCGGAGGTACGGCATATCTTGATAACCTCGTCGATATTATCCGCCGCAATGACCATACCCTCTAATATATGCGCCCTTGCCTTGGCTTTGTCAAGGTCGAACTGAGTCCTTCTTCTGATGACCTCCACCTGGAAATCCAGATATTCTGTCAGCATCTGCTTGAGGGTCAGCACCTTAGGCTCGCCCTTAACAAGAGCAAGCAGGATAATGCCCACCGTATCCTGAAGCTGAGTGAACTGGAACAGGTGATTGAGCACCACCTGAGGAATGGCGTCCTTTTTCAGCTCGATAACTATCCTTACAGCATTATCCTTGTCCGACTCGTCACGAACGTTGAAAATACCGTCAATTCTCTTGTCCTTGGCAAGCTCGGCAATTCTTTCTATAAGGGTCTTTTTGTTGACCATATAGGGTATCTCGTCAACGATAATGCAGTTACGTCCCTTTATCTCTTCAATTCTGGTCCTGCCGCGGAGAGTTACCTTTCCGCGGCCCGTAGCATAAGCAGCCCTTATGCCCGCACGACCCATAATAATGCCGCCCGTAGGGAAATCGGGACCCTTGATATGCTCCATAAGCTCGTCAAGAGTGCAGTCGGGATTTTTGATAAGGGTCTGAACAGCGCCGATAGTCTCGGTAAGGTTGTGAGGGGGGATATTAGTAGCCATACCCACAGCAATACCCACCGAGCCGTTTACCAGAAGGTTAGGGAAACGTGAGGGAAGCACAACAGGCTCTTTCAGTCTGTCGTCGTAGTTAGGCATAAAGTCAATGGTGTCCTTGTTAATGTCCGTAAGCATTTCCAGGGACATTTTCTCCATTCTTGCCTCTGTGTATCGGTAAGCAGCAGGGGGGTCGCCGTCAAGGGAGCCGAAGTTTCCGTGACCGTCCACCAGGGGATATCTCATAGAGAAATCCTGCGCAAGTCTTACCATAGCGTCATAAACGGAAGCGTCGCCATGGGGGTGATAACGACCCAGAACGGTACCGACAGTATCGGCGCACTTACGATACTCCTTGTCGGGAGTAAGACCGTTTTCGTACATAGTGTAAAGGATACGCCTGTGAACGGGCTTGAGACCGTCTCTCACATCGGGCAGCGCACGGGAAACAATTACCGACATAGAGTAGGCAAGGAAAGACTCTCTCATTTCCTTTTCGATATCCCTGTTAATAAACCTGTTATTATTCAAACTGAAAACTTCATCTGACAAATTAAACAACTCCTTTTACGGATAAAAAGCAATTACTTTGATGTGCATATCGGCTCATTCGCCCTTGTATCTCACACCCATGATATTTGAAAGTCTGTTTTTTATCTCCATTACCTCATAGGGCTTAAAAGCCGACTTAGGTATAACGAACACATTAAATTTCTTGATGTACACAATGAAAAGCTCTGAACTTTCAACAATTTCAACAGCGGCATTGTCGAGATGTATGATAGTAGCGGGAGGGAGCTCGCTGTCGGGGTCATTATCCTTTTGGTCAGTCTCCTTTTCCTCTGCTTCTGCCTCTTTCTCAGCCTCTTCTGAAATATACGGGTCGTATAAAGTTGATATTTTTATCTTATCAGTATAAATCTCAGCCTCATAGACCGTACCCTCAAGCTCCCCGAGGCTGTCCTCAAGCTTTCTGAAGGTATTTTTTGGACGGATAAGGAAATACCCACCCAGAACAACGCACATCACAATGAGCATATAGGAGAAGGAAACGTCCTCGCCCTCCGCAGCGCCTGCGATAGAAAGTATCTGAGAAACAATAGCCAGAACAACTATGAACATCTGAAGGCACACGTTTTTGAAAACATATTTTTTCTGAAAAAGCTTAAAGCCTTTCAGAATATCCTCTTTAGAGCTTTTGTATTCGCCCTTGGCAAGAAGCTCTTCAAAGGAGCTTCTGCCGTCGTCGTAAATATCATCGTCTAAAACAGACAATACTTATCATTCCTTTTTGTTGTAAAATAAATGGTTGTAACCTTATAGTAAGTCCGATTAACCGTTACTAAGTCCGGACAGCTAACAATGCGCCACGGGCGCATTGCGTTAAGGGTTGCGACCCTTAACAATCCCGGGGAAGGGGACGCCCTCTATCGCAGGGCGTCCCCTCTTGAAAAACAGTCCACAGGACTGTTTTTCAATTCACCCCTTGCGGAGCTCTTCTAAGGATAAGGAGTTTCGCCCTCTGCGGAGGGCGACAAGGGGGCGCCGCCCCCTTGACCCCTGCCACCTTTGAAAAGGTGGACGAAACTTTTACCTTTTGGGCTCCGTTAGTTTTGCTTGTCTTACTTTTTTATGCTTTAAAAATCCAGATTTTTAACATACTTAGCATTTTTCTCTATAAACTCACGTCTGGGCTCTACCTTATCACCCATCAGAATAGTGAAGATCTCGTCCGCCTTGGCAGCGTCCTCCAGCTCCACCTTGAGCATAGTTCTTGTCTCGGGATTCATAGTAGTCTCCCACAGCTGTTCGGGGTCCATCTCACCGAGACCTTTATATCTCTGAACCACCATCTTTCCGTCTCCCTCGGCGGAAAGCTCGTTTATATACATATCCCTCTCCTCGTCGGAGAAAGCATATCTTGCAATTTCCTTCTTGCCCTTCTTCTTAGCCACCTTGAAAAGGGGAGGCTGGGCAATGTAGATGTTTCCGTTGGTGATGAGGGGTCTCATATACCTGAAAAAGAAGGTAAGCAGCAATGTTCTGATATGAGAGCCGTCCACATCGGCATCGGCCATGATTATTATCTTGCCGTATCTGAGCTTTTCGATGTTGAAATCCTCGCCTATAGAAGTGCCGAGAGCCGCCACCACAGGCATAAGCTTCTCATTTCCGTAAACCTTGTCGATACGCGCCTTTTCTACATTGAGCATTTTACCCCAAAGGGGAAGGATAGCCTGATATCTTGCATTACGTCCCTGCTTAGCAGAGCCGCCCGCAGAGTCTCCCTCCACGATGTAAAGCTCGGTGAGCTTGTTGTCCTTGTCATAGCAGTC